>JBFLWO010000428.1:0-2532 GCA_040757755.1 Actinomycetota bacterium | reverse complement strand
GCGACGGCGCGCAGGTGCGCTACCGCGTCGCGGGGGACGACGTGATGCGCGCCTGGCTCGCCCTGCGCGACGCCGCCGCCGGCCAGGTCGCCGACGTGGAGCGCGCCGCCCGCGACTACCTCGGCGGCGACGTCGAGGCGATCGGGCGGCCCGAGCTCATCACCCGGCTGCGCCGCGGCGACGTCCTCGTCGTCGACGTCCGCCCCCGCGTCGAATACGACGCCGGCCACATCCGGGGTGCCCGCTCCGTGCCCATCGACGAGCTGGAGCGGCGCCTCGACGAGCTTCCCGCCGGCGTCGACATCGTCGCCTACTGCCGCGGCCCGTACTGCGTCTACGCCCACCAGGCGGTGCGCCGGCTCACCGCCGCCGGACGCGCCGCCCGCCGCCTCGACACCGGCTGGCCGGAGTGGCGCCTCGCCGGCGCCCCCGCCGCCACCGGCCCCGACACCGCCCCGCCCGCCGCCCGCCCCCGGCGGCGGCGCACCGCCACGAGCGCACCCGAAGGAGGCCCCACGCGATGATCCTGCGCCCCTTCCTCGTCGAGGAGACCGCCTGCGCCAGCTACCTCTTCGGCTGCACCACCTACGGGATGCTCGCCGTCGTCGACCCCCACGTCGACCTCGTCGACGACTACGTCCGCGCCGCGCAACGCGTCGGCGCCCCCATCACCGCCATCTTCGAGACCCACGTCCAGGCCGACCACGTCTCCGGCCTGCCGGACCTCGTCGCCGCCACCGGCGCCACCCCCCACCTGCCGGAGGGCGCGGGCGTCGACTTCCCCCACCGCCCCCTCGGCGACGGGGAGGAGGTCGTGCTCGGCAACACCCGGGTCCGGGCGGTCTCCACCCCCGGCCACGCCCCCGCCCACGCCGCCTACCTCGTGAGCGACGCCCGCCGCGGCACCCTCGAGCCGTGGCTCATCTTCACCGGGGACTCCCTCCTCGTCGGCGACGTCGGCCGCCCCGACCTGCACGCCAAGGGCGACCCGTACCACCTCGCCGTCACCCAGCACGCCACCATCGAGAAGCTCCTCGCCCTGCCCGACCACGTCGTCGTCTACCCCAGCCACTACGGCGGCAGCGTCTGCGGACGGTCCCTCTCCGGCAACCCCGTCTCCAGCATCGGGTTCGAACGGCGCCACAACCGGGCCGCCGGCCACCCCGACGCCGACACCTTCGCCCGCGCCCTGCTCGAGGACCTCCCGCCCGCCCCCGCAGGCCAGAACGAGATCGTCGCGCGCAACCGGCGCGGCAACGCCGTCCCGGCGGGGTGACCGCCCCCGTCCAGCTCGGCCTGCGGGCCAACGCCGGCCAGTTCGCGCTGCTGGTCGGCCTGAACGGGCTGGTCGGGGCGATGGTGGGGCTGGAGCGCAGCGTCCTGCCGCTCGTCGGGGAACGCGACTTCGGCCTCGCCTCCAAAGGCGCGATCCTCGCCTTCGTCGTCGCGTTCGGCGTCGCGAAGGCGATCACGAACCTCGCCGCCGGGGCGCTCGCGGAGCGGGTCGGCCGGCGGCGCCTCCTCACCCTCGGCTGGCTCCTCGCCCTGCCCGTCCCCCCCATGATCGCCCTCGCCCCCGGCTGGGAGGTGATCGTCGCCGCGAACCTCCTCCTCGGCGTGAACCAGGGACTTGCCTGGTCCATGACCGTGAACATGAAGATCGACCTCGCCGGGCCGCGCCGCCGCGGCCTCGCCCTGGGCCTCAACGAGTCCGCCGGGTACCTCGGCGTCGCCGCCGCCGCGGCCGCCACCGGGTGGCTCGCCGCGAGCTTCGCCCCCCGCACCGTCGTGTGGGTCGGCGCCGCGATCGTCGCCGGGGCCGGCACCCTCGTCTCCGCCACCCTCGTGCGGGACACCGCCGGGCACGTCGCCCACGAGCAGCGCCTCCACGGCCACGGCGACACGCCGCGCCTGCGCGCCGCGTTCGCCCGGGTCACCCGGCGCGACCCCGTGCTGCGCGCCTGCGCCCAGGCCGGCCTGGTCAACAACCTGAACGACGCCCTCGCCTGGGGCCTCGCCCCCCTCTACCTCGCCGCCCACGGCGCCGGCCCCGGGGAGATCGCGGCGGCCGCCGCCGTCTACCCCGCCGTGTGGGGGGCGGGGCAGATCCCCGCCGGCTGGCTGTCCGACCACGCGGGGCGCAAGCCCCTCATCACCGCCGGCATGCTCGTCCAGGCCGCCGCCCTCGCCCTGCTCGTCGCCGGGGGAGGCGCCACCGCCCCCTCCGTCGGCGCCGCCGCCCTCCTCGGCGCCGGCACCGCCCTCGTCTACCCCACCCTCATCGCCGCCGTCTCCGACGCCGTCACCCCCCGCGAGCGCGCCCCCGTCGTCGGCGTCTACCGCTTCTGGCGCGACGCGGGCTTCGCCGTCGGCGCCCTCGCCGCCGGCCTCGTCGCCGACGCCGCCGGAAGCGGCGCCGCGATCGCCGCCGTCGCCGCCCTCACCGCCGCCAGCGGCCTGTGGGTCGCCGCCACCGCGTGGGACACGCGCACCGCCCCCGGCCGCGCGGACCTCGCCCCGGAAGGCAAGTGA
>JBFLWO010000427.1:0-2541 GCA_040757755.1 Actinomycetota bacterium | reverse complement strand
GACGCGACGGGCGGGGATGCGACGGTACGTCAGGCCTTCGTGATGAGGCGCTCGCGCTCCGCGCTCTCCGGCTCCACGAGGGACTTCACGACCTCGGCGTTCACGTCCGCGACGATGATCTCGCCGATCTCGTCGTTCGTGGTCGAGAAGATGCCGAGGCGGTGCAGGCTCGCGCACTGACGCTGGTTGTCCTCGGTCGGCGTCAGGTAGTGGATCGACGCCGCCTTGTAGCGGTGGATGAGGAACAGGTGCACCAGGGTCATGAGGCGCTTGCGGCGCAGCGACTCGTCGAACGTGTTCTGGTCGCGCACCGAGATGATCGCGCGGCCGCGGCGGTCGTGGATCGTGGCGAAGATGATGTTCGCCACCTTCTCGTCCGCCCCGTTGCGGATGCTGAGCTGCAGGAGCTCCGACCCCGCCGTGTGCGGCTTGAGGGTGACCCGCAGCGGCCCGGCGATGCCGTGGTGCTGCGCCCACCGCTCCAGCCAGCTCGCCAGGAGCTTCGTCGGCACCTCCGTCTGCACGAGGTGCTGCACCTGCGTGGAGCCCTTGCCCATCGCCTTCGTGGTCGCCGTCTGGCCGGACACCGCCATGAGGGCGGCGTCGGCGCGGGGGCCGCCGACCAGGGTCTGCGGCGTGCGGTACGGCGACTCGAGCAGGCGCAGCTTGCGCTGCAGGCGCGCCAGGGCGAGCGGGCCGTCCTCGCGCAGCGCCACCGTGAACTCCTCGGCGGCGAGGCCGTCGATCTGGTGGCCGCCGTAGGTGATGAAGTTGAAGACGAAGCCCAGCTTGCCGAGCTCCTCCGGGAACCGGCGCATCTCCTCGTCGGTCATCCCGGTGGTGTCCCAGTTGAACGACGGGGACAGGTTGTAGGCGAGCATCTTGTCCGGGTAGACGGCGTGGATCCCCTCGGCGAACTCGCGCGCGTCGGCGATGTCGGCCGTCTTCGTCTCCATCCACAGGACGTCCGCGTACGGCGCCGCCGCCAGCGACTTCGCGATGGCGTACGGGATGCCGCCCTTGATCTGGTAGTAGCCCTCCGGGCTCTTCGCCAGGTCCGCGTCCCACGTGACGTCGACGCCCATCTCGCGCGCCTTGGCGCGGAGGGCGTAGAAGGGCGCCGTCTTGGCGAACTCCAGCCACTCCTCGATCGTCATGTCGAGCTGGGCGCCCTCGTCGGCGCGGAACGCCATCACGTCGGCGATGGCCTGGCCGAGCGTCGTGAGGCCGGCCTCCGCCTCCCACACCTCGATGAACGAGTCGGCGACCGCGTCGAGGGTGTTCTCCTGCGGGCCCGCGCCGTTCGAGAGGTACGCGGCGGCCGCGTCGTCGGCGATCTTCTGCAGGCCGGTCTTCTCCAGCCACGCGTCGGCGGCGGCGTACTCCTCGTCGCACACCGCGTACAGCATGTGGCCGTTGAGCTCGGTGAGGCCCTGCGTGTACAGGCGGCGCATCAGCGCGAGGAACGCGGCCTTGTACGACGGCACCGACGTGTTGGTGACGCCGAGGATGAACGGGTGGTCGCGCTCGTCGCCGCAGCCGTCCAGGAGGTTGGCGGCCTCGGCGTCGGTGCGGGCCACGATGATGCCGGGCACGCCCATGATGTCGAGCTGGAAGCGGGCCCCGTTCAGGCGCTTGATCTGCTCGTCCTCGGCGACGAGGACCTTGCCGCCCTGGTGACCGCACTTCTTCACGCCGGGCTTCTGGTCCTCGATGTGGTAGCCGGGGACGCCGACCTCGACGAACCGGCGCACCAGGTTGCGGACGTGCGCCTCGCCGCCGTGGCCGGTGTCGGCGTCGGCGATGATGAACGGCCGGAAGTCCACCTCGGGGGTCGCCTCGCGCTCCGCCTCGGTCATGCGGGAGCGGGCGAACCGCTGGTTGCGGTCGGCCGTCAGCAGGGCGCGCACGAGGCCGGCGGCCTCGTCGGGCACCTGGCTCAGGGGGTAGCTCGCCAGGTCCGGCCCCGGGTCCTCGTTCGTGGACCCCTTCGCGGACGTCGCCCACCCGCCGAGGTAGATCCCCTCGATGCCGGCCCGCTTCATCTGCACGGCCTGGCCGGGCGAGTACGGCCCGAAGGTCGTGACGCAGCGCTTCTCCGCGAACAGCTCACGCAGGCGCTTGTGGAACTGCTCGGCCGCGACGCGCGCCACGGTGTAGTCCGTCGGGACGACCCCGCGCTGCTCGACGACCTGGCGCGGCGAGTACAGGCGAGTCGTCTCGGCGAAGCGATCGCTCGCCATCCACTCGCGTGTACGCTCGACCTCGTCCTCGAAAGACCCCATGTGTTCCCCCTCGGTTGCCGCCAAAGTGCGAGCAGGCAGACTACGCCACCGCCCACGCGGGGCGGAGGCCGGGGTCACCCGGCTGGGGCAATTTGTCCGGGATTTCCCGGACGTCCTCGCACATCGCCCTGCCGTGGGGGGCCCGCGACCGGCGCGAAGCCCCGAAGGTCGTCACAAACGCGACAACGATAGCGCCGTCTGCGGCCCGGGACACGCCCGCCCCGGACCGCCGTCCCGGCGGCGGGCACAACGGCGG
>JBFLWO010000426.1:0-2541 GCA_040757755.1 Actinomycetota bacterium | reverse complement strand
CACGCCGAGGAAGATCCTGACCACCGTGCGATGGTACCTCTCGTCCGGAGGGGGGGCGACGCGGGACGGGAGACCGGGCTCCCCCGGGCGGGGATGGGACCGCCCGGGGGATGCAGGTCACTTGTACTTCGTCCCGAGACCCTCGAGGAGCGTCGCCAAGTTGTCGTACTCCTCGGGGGTGAAGCTGGTGAACGGGGGCATCGGTGAGCCCGGGACCTGCGACGCCGGGTTCTTCAGGTGGGCGATCTGCCACTCCGCCCCGCGGCCCTTCGTGCCTTCGTCCGCCAGGCCCGGGCCGGGGCCGGCGGCGCCGACGCCCTTGATGTTGTGGCAGTTGAAGCAGCCGCTGGCCGACATGAGCTCGAGGCCCGCCGTGGCGTTCGCGTCGAGGCCGGACAGCTGCGGCACCTCGCCGGCCACCGGCTCCGGCGCCGTGGCGCCCAGGTAGGTCATGTAGGCGAGGAAGAACGTGACGATCACCGACGTGAACAGCGCGATCGGGCGCTTCCAGATGCGCCGCTCCGGACCGCGGTCGACGAACGGCGTCGCGATCAGCAGTACGAGCAGGATGTTCGGGACGATGAACGTCGCCATCAGGACCGGCATGAGCGCGTTCTGGCCCTTGAAGATCCTGAGGAGCTCGAAGAGGAAGAAGAAGTACCACTCCGGCCGCGGCACGAAGTCCGTCGTCGCCGGGTTGACCTCCTCGCCCACCTCGACCCGCTGCCAGATCGCGAGGGCGATGACGATGCCGATCGCCAGCGAGGCGACGACGACGTCCTTGTAGACCGCGTAGGGGAAGAACGGCTTCCCCTCGGCCTTCGCCAGGGCGTAGTCCCTCTTGTAGGCGTCCTTCTCAGCGCGGTTCACGAGCCCGCCTCCACGGTCGGCGCGGGCGTGGGCTCCGGCGCGGCCGGCACCGGGGTGCGGCCGGGCTGCAGGCGGCGACGCGCGGCCTCGCGCATGTCGCGCTCACGGCGGTCGAGGGCCAGGCGGCGCTTCGACCACGGGGGCTCGGAGATGCCCAGCTTGGTCACGAGGTACAGGTGGATCCCGATGAATGTCGCGATCCCGCCCGGGATCAACAGCATGTGGATCGAATAGAAGCGCGACAACGTATCGGGGCCGAACTCCGACCCGGCCCGCAGGATGTCGCCGATGTACGGGCCGATCAGCGGGGCGGCGGACGTGATGTTCACGGCCACCACGGTCGCCCAGTAGGCCTTCTGGTCCCACACCAGCAGGTAGCCGGTGAGGCCCATCATCATGGTCATGAAGAGGAGCAGCGCCCCCGTGACCCACGTCAGCTCACGCGGGTACTTGTAGGAGCCGAAGAGGAACACCCGGCCCATGTGGAGGAACACCACCACGATCATGGCGCTGGCGCCCCACTTGTGCATGCCGCGCACCAGCCAGCCCCACGTCACCTCGTGGGTGATGTGCTCGATGCTGGCGTACGCCGTGCCGGTGTCCGGCTTGTAGTACATCGCCAGGATGATCCCGGTGATCGCCTGGAGCCCGAACAGGGCCATGGCGGTGAAGCCGAGCGTCTGGAACCAGCTCACGCCCTTCGGGACGTTGCGGAACATGAACCAGGTGAGGCCCGTCTTCACCCCGGTGCGCTCGTCGACGTAGTCGGCGACGCCGAGGCCGGCCTGGACCGCCGGGTTCTTCGGACCGATGTCGGTCGCGGGGGGCTTGTGGTCGGTCGTGCTCATGGGCGCGGGAGGGGGTAGAGGTTGGCGAGGGCGCCGTCGAGGGGCTCGCCCGGACCGTGGAGCTCGAACGGCTCCTCCTCGTTGTTCACCGAGTACGGCCGGCCGATGAGGACGCGGAAGCCGTCGGGCTTCACCTCGACGGTGCCGCCGGCGGACTTGGTGAGGGCCTGCTCGAGGGCGACGTCCTTGCCGGCCTTGTCGACGATCTTCACGTCCATCCGGTCGAGCGGGCGGGGCGGCGGGCCGGCGGTGACGCGGCCGCGGGAGTCGTAGGCGCCGCCGTGGCACGGGCAGATGTAGTTGTCGCCGCCGCGCGAGTACGTGACGGGGCAGCCGAGGTGCGCGCAGCGGTTCCAGATCGCGATGATCTCGAGGTCCGCGGGCTGGAGCTCCTCGAGCGTCACGGCGTCCGTCGGCTGCTTGCCGAGGCGCTCCTTGACGCCCTCCTTCTCCTTGATGCGGACGAACACGCGGCGGTCGGCCTCGGGGTCGGGGCCGGACACGGCGATGGAGGTGACCGCGCCGACGGGGACGTCGGTGCCGAGCGCGCCGATGTCCACCCACCGGTAGTCCTCGCCCTGGAGCGTCGGCGCGACCGCGAAGCCCACCACCGGTACGAGGATCGCCGCGGTCATGACGCCGCCGCCGGCGACCGCGACGCCGGTCAGGAACCGGGTGCGGGTGATCGCCTTCGGGTCGTGCTCCCCGGCGGGCTCGGGGTCGTGCGCCCGCGGGCCGGAGTAGGCTCCGAAGGGCTCGTGTGGGATCCCGTTTCCGTGGTCCGTCAACATTGCCTCCCAGAAGTGGCGGGCACCATGCCCGC
>JBFLWO010000425.1:0-2550 GCA_040757755.1 Actinomycetota bacterium | reverse complement strand
CGGGCCCACCGGCCCTCCCTGCGTCCGCGTCCGGCGGGCTTTTCGCGCGCCAGGTCTCTGCGGACCCTCCGGGGCGTGGCGTCAGCCGACCCCGCGGCCCTTCCGCATCCGGGGGGTTTCGGTACATTCCCGGCTCCCCGACCCGCGATCCCCTCAAGGAGAGCAATGCCCGTCCCACGTCTCTTCGAGTCCGCCGCCGAGCAGGCGGAGCACTGGGCGCACACCCTCGCCTGCCTCCTCGGCCTCGGTGGCCCCGAGACCAGGGCGGCGCTGCTCGCCGAGCTCGTCGGCGAGGAGCTCCCCGGGGTCGGCGCCGCCACCGTGCGCGAGCGCCGCGCCGTCGGCGCCGTCGAGGCGGACGTCGTGGTGCGCGACGCCGAGCGGCGCTGGGCCGTGGCGATCTGGTCGACGCTCGCGTTCGACACCGACGTCGCCGCCGTCGTCGACGGGCTCCTCGCGGGCCTCGGGACGCAGGGCCGCGCCATCGCCGTCGTCGTCACCCCCGACCGCCGGGAGCCCGACGCCGTCGCCGCCGCCCGCGCCGCCGGGGCGGAGGTGCGCCACAAGAGCTGGCTGCGGGTGCGCGACTGGGTGCAGGAGCGTCCCGAGCGCGGCAAGGCCACCGGCCTCGACCTCGTGCTGCTCACCGAGGCCGAGTACTTCCTCACGCCCCGCGTCGCCGAGCTGTACCGCCTCGAGGCGCTCATGCCGAACCTGCCGGAGGCGCTGCGCCCCACCCTCGCCACCGCGTTCTTCGACCTGAACGACCTGTCCCCGGCCCCGCTCATCGAGCGCACCGACCGGGTCGCGTTCCCCCGCACCGGGGAGCCGAAGGTGGAGCTCGCCCTCATCGACGGCGCCCTGCGGGTGTCCCTCGCCACGGCCGCCGCGGGTCCCGGGTTCGCCGTCGACGGGGACCGCACCGTCACGACGATCACCGACGCCGCGCAGTACACGGCGGCGCGCAGCCACGTGCGGGCCGCGGCGCGCGCCCTGCTGCCCGCCCGGCTGTGACCGCGGCCGGCGGCCGCGCCGCTGCTACCATCGCCGGCTGATGTCCTCCCGCGCGCTCGACGACCCGGTCCTCGAGGAGCGGCGCCTCGCCGCCCTCGCGAGCATCCGCCAGCTCGGCGACCCCGTGCTGCGCACCCCCGCGTCGCCGATCACCGTGTTCGACGCGGAGCTGCGCGCCGAGGCGGAGCGCATGACGCGCATCATGATCGACGCGCGCGGCGTCGGGCTCGCCGCGAACCAGGTCGGCAAGCTCGGCCGCCTCGCGATCGTGCAGCTGGAGGAGGACGGCGCGCCGCTGCCCCTCGTCAACCCCGTCGTCGTGACGCGGTCCGACGAGGAGGAGGTCGCCACCGAGGGATGCCTGTCGATCGGCGAGGTCGTGGTGGAGGTGCCGCGCGCCGTCGCCGTCACCGTCGAGGCGCAGGACCTCGACGGCGCCCCCCTCGAGATCGAGGCGACCGGGTTCGCCGCCCGCGTCCTGCAGCACGAGATCGACCACCTGGACGGGATCCTCATGCTCGACCGCACGACCCCCGCCCAGCGCAAGGAGGCCCTGAAGGCGCTTCGCGGCGCCGCCTGACGTGAAGGTCGCGTTCGCCGGGAGCCCCCCGGCCGCCGTGCCGGCCCTCAGGGCCCTCCACGCCTCCCGGCACGAGGTGGTCCTCGTCGTCACCCAGCCGCAGAAGGCGCGGGGGCGGTCCGGGCGACCCACCCCCACCGCCGTCGGCGCCGCCGCCGAGGAGCTCGGCCTGCCGGTCGTCGCGCCGCCGTCGATCAACGCCGACGAGCCGATGGCGGCCCTCGACGCGAGCGGCGCCGGCGTGCTGTGCGTCGTCGCGTTCGGGCAGATCCTGCGGGCGCCGCTGCTCGCCGCCCGCCCCTGCATCAACGTCCACTTCTCGCTGCTGCCCGCGTACCGCGGCGCCGCCCCCGTGGAGCGGGCCATCATGGACGGCCGGGACGAGACCGGCGTCACGATCATGCGGATGGACGAGGGGCTCGACACCGGCCCGATGATCTCCTCGTGGGAGACCCCCATCGGCCCGGAGGAGGACGCCGGCGCGCTCGTCTCCCGGCTCGCCGACGCCGGCGCGGGGATGCTCGTCGAGGCGGTCGACGCGATCGAGGCGGGCACGCTCCGGCTCACCCCCCAGCCGCAGGAGGGCGTGTCGATCGCCCGCAAGATCACGGACGAGGACCGCCCCCTCGACCTCGCCCGCCCCGCCCGCGAGCTCGCCGACCGCGTCCGGGCACTGTCGCCCCACGTCGGCGCCACCCTCGACATCGACGGCAGCCGGTACAAGGTGTGGCGGGCACGCCCGCGGCCGGACAGCCCGGGCCCCGGCCTGCACGCGGAGCGCGGCGCGATCGTCGCCGGCTGCGGCGACGGCGCCCTCGAGATCCTGGAGCTGCAGCCGCCCGGCCGCGGCCGGATGGACGCCGGCGCGTTCCTGCGCGGCTTCCGCGGCCGCCTCGAGATCCGCGCGGCGGCGCAGTGACCCGCCGTCCCCCCGCGGGCGCCCCCGGCGTGAGCCC
>JBFLWO010000424.1:0-2557 GCA_040757755.1 Actinomycetota bacterium | reverse complement strand
CGCCCCGCGGACCTTCTGCCCACGATCCGGTCCCGCTGCCTGCCGGTGCCGTTCCGGTCCCCCGGGTGGCGGGCGATCGCCGCCCGCCTGCGCGAGCAGGGCGTGCCGGAGGGGGAGGCGGCGGCCCTCGCCCGCTCCGACGGGCCGCAGGCGCTCACCGCCACCCCGTTCGCCCGGCGGATGCGGGCGATCGGCGCCCGTCTGGGCGTGCAGGCGGTGACGGGTGCCGGCTCGGGGGCGGGCCTCGTGGCGGGGGCGCAGGCCGAGATGCAGGCGGCGGCGCGGGAGCACCCGTCGCAGGAGCTTCTGCGCCTGCGGGCGGAGGCGCAGGAGAAGGCGGGCAAGCGGGGGGAGCGGACCGCCATGAAGCGGGTGGAGGACCAGGAGAAGCGGGAGCTTCGCCGCGCCGTGGGTGACGGCTGGGCGCACGTGCTGGAGGGGGCCGCGGGCGTGGTGAGCGACGCCCTGGCGGTGGCGGTGGGGGCGGAGGGCGCGGTGCGCCACGCCGACCTGGTGGAGGAGCTGCGGGCGGTGGCGGTGCCGGCGCGCCGCCCGTTCCTGGAGCGGGCGGCGGAGGAGATCCAGGCGACCCGGGCGGAGCTCGTCCTGAACCCCACGACGGATCTCGCGATGGAGGCGCTCCTCGCCCGCATCGCCCTGGCGCGGCGGGGGGATGCCCCCGCGCGGCTCACCGCCCCGGGGCGGCTCCCCGCGTAGCCGGCGCGGCGGGCTCCGCCCACACGGGCTCCCCGGAGCGCTCCGCGGCCAGCAGGTCGCTCATCTCGGCGGCGGTGAGCGGCGTCGCGAAGCGGTATCCCTGCCCCATCTCGCAGCCGAGGGAGCGCAGCGCGTCGACCTGGTCGGGGGTCTCGATGCCCTCCGCGACGGTCTCGAGGCTCAGGCGGTGGCCGATCGCGATGATCGCCTCCGCGAGGGCGGCCTGCTCCCGCCCCTCGTCGACGTGGTCGACGAAGCTCTTGTCCACCTTCAGCTCGTCGACGGGGAGCCGGTGCAGGTACCGCAGCGACGAGTACCCCACGCCGAAGTCGTCGACGGCGAGCCGCACCCCGAGCGACTTCAGGGCGTTGAGGCGGGCGACGGTGTCGCCGCGTTCCTCGATCAGGGCGCTCTCGGTGAGCTCCAGGACGAGGCAGGACGGGTCGAGGCCGCTGTCGCGCAGGGCGTCCTCCACGTCGGCGACGAGCTGCACGTCGTGCAGCTGCCGCTCCGACAGGTTCACGCTCAGCCGCAGCGGCGGGTCGGCGGGGGCCTCCCGGTGCCAGCGCCCCATCTGGCGGCAGGCGGTGTCGAGCACCCACCGGCCGAGCGGCACGATCAGCCCGGTCTCCTCGGCGAGGGGGATGAAGGCGGCGGGGCTCACGAGGCCGCGTTCGGGGTGCTGCCACCGCACGAGGGCCTCGGTCCCGACGATGTGGCCGTCGGCGAGGTCGACGATCGGCTGGTAGCGCACGCGCAGCTCGCCGCCGTCGATGGCGCGGCGAAGCGCCTCCGCCAGGTCGTGCCGCTCCAGGATCGCCGCGTGCATGTCCGGCGTGAACACGGCGAAGCGGGCCTTCCCGGCGGTCTTCGCGGCGTGCATCGCGACGTCCGCGTTGCGCAGGATGTCCTCCGCGGTCGCGGCGTCCCCCCCGGACAGAACGACCCCGACGCTGGCGCGGGCCCGGAGCTCGTGGCCGTCGACGTCGACGGGCTCCTCGAGGGTGGCGATGAGCCGGTCGGCGAGGCGCTCCACGTCGCCCATGGCGGTGACGCCCTCGACGAGGATCGCGAACTCGTCGCCGCCGTGGCGGGCGACCGTGTCGGCGGGGCGGACGATGCCGCGCAGCCGGGTCGCCGCGGTGACGAGCACGGCGTCGCCGATGGCGTGCCCGAGGCTGTCGTTGACGGACCGGAAGTCGTCGAGGTCGACGATCAGCACGGCGAGGCGTTCCCCGGGTGGCTGCCGCCGCAGGGCGTGCTCGAGCCGGTCGATGAGGAGCGCCCGGTTGGCGAGGCCGGTGAGCCCGTCGTGCAGGGCCTGGTGGGCGAGGCGCTCCTGCAGGGCCTTGCGCTCCGCGACGTTGCGTGAGGTGACAACGACGCCGGCGACGTCCGGGTCGTGGCGCAGGTCGGTGACGGTGGTCTCGGTGTGGTGCCAGGTGCCGTCACGATGGCGCAGGCGAAGCTCGACGACGTCGGGGGCGTCGGCGGCGCGGGGCGGCAGGGCGGCGCGGAGGCGGTCGGCGTCGGCGGGGTGGACGAGGTCGGTGAGGGGGGTGCCGATGAGCCTCGCCGGCGCGTGCCCCAGCACGTTCTCGGTGGCGGCGCCCGCCTCCCGGATGCGTCCGTCGCCGTCGACGACGGTGACGATGTCCGTGGTGTCGCGGGCGAGGGACCGGTGGCGGGCCTCGGCGCGGCGGCGCACCTCCGCCTCCCGGGCGCGCAGCTCCGGCAGCCGGCGGCGGCGGTGCAGCCGCCAGGAGAGGAGGGCGGCGGCGAGGGCGGCGCCGGCGAGCCCCGCGGGGATGGCGATGCCGGCGGCGCGGTGGGCGGCGCC
>JBFLWO010000423.1:0-2566 GCA_040757755.1 Actinomycetota bacterium | reverse complement strand
TGGCTCTTCACGGCCGCCGCGTGCGTCCTCGCGGGTCTGGCGCTCGTGCTGATCGCGCTTCCGAGACTGGCCCCGTGCGACGGGCGGGCGGGGGCCGACGGGCCGGAGCCCGGGCTGCCGCCCGGGTGACGGAAGCCGCGGGCGGTGGGGTCCTCGGGGAGGCGGGACCCCACCGCCGGCGGAGCTCCCCCCGCGTCAGGCGCCGCTGGCGAGTCGCGCGATCGTGTCGCCGGCCTGCCGCACGATGCCGGCGAGGATCTCCTCGGCGCCGCGCTGCGCGTCACCGGCCAGGCCCGACGCCTGCCCCGCCAGGTGCACCGCCAGGTCGGCGCGCCCGGCGCGGTCCGCCGCGACCCGCACGTCGGTGATCATCGCCCCTTGACGGGGCCACGAGACGGGCGCGGGGCCCGCGGCGAGCCGCTCCACCAGGGCGCTTCGCAGCATCCGGGCGGGGCGCCCCGTCACCGCGGCGGTCACCACCGTGTCGGTGTCGGCCGCCCCGGCGAGCCGCTCCCGGTAGAGGGGAGGTGACGCGGCCTCCGCGGCGAGGAGGAACGCCGTGCCGAGCTGCGCGCCCTCCGCCCCCAGGGCGAGCGCGGCGACGACGCCGCGCCCGTCCATGATCCCGCCGGCGGCGACGACCGGCACGTCGACGGCGCGAACGACCTGCGGCACGAGCGCCAACGTCCCCACGAGCGGCACCTCGCCGCCCGGGCCCACCGTGAAGTTCGAGCGGTGGCCCCCGGCCTCCGCACCCTGCGCCACGATCACGTCCGCCCCTCCCCGCACGGCGCGCACCGCGTCCTCGACGGTCGCGGCCATCGCCACCACCGGCACGCCCGCCGTGCGGGCGAGGTCCGCGACGGTGGCGGGGTCGCCCAGCCCGACGCTCACCACCCGGGCGCCGGCGGCGAGCCCCGCCTCGACGAGCTCCCGGGCGCTGGCGGGCGGCAGGCCGGCGGGGCGCGGCGGGGGCGGCAGGCCCAGCTCGGCGCGCACCGGCGCGAGCGCCGCGTCGACCTCCTCCTCCCGGGGGTTCCCCTGCGTGGGCGGGGCGACGAGCACGTTCACCCCCAGCGGCCCGGGGCACAGCGACAGGGCGGTCGTGACCGCCTCCCCCAGGGCGGCGGCGGTCATCCCGGTCGCCCCGAACGTGCCGAGCCCCCCGGCGCGCGTCACCGCCGCGACGAGCTGCGGCGTGGTGTAACCCCCCGCCATCCCCGCCATGAGCAGGGGGTACCGGATGCCGAGGATGTCGCAAACACGGGTGTGCAGCGCGGCGATGATCGCGGGATTGTTTCACGGGAACGGGCGGCCCGGCGTCGCAACGCGGGATCATGAGGCCGATGCGTCGGGTGACCGTCGGCGACCGCGAGGTGCGCTACGAGCTCGTCCGCCGGCCACGGATGAGGACGATCCGGATGGTGGTCGGCGAGGGGTTCCTGCGGGTGTCGGCGCGCCCCGGCGTGCCGCTGCGGGAGGTGGAGGACGCGATCCGCGAGAAGGAGCGCTGGATCGCCCGCCACGCGCACCTCCTGGACGAGGGGCCGCCGCCGCCGCTCGCCGACGGCGACGCCCTGCCGCTCCTCGGCGGGGAGGTGGAGCTGGGCCTCGCCTGCACGGGCCGGCGTTCCTGGCGGTTCCGGGAGGACGACGCCCGCCTCACCGTCGAGGTGGGGGAGGCGGCCGACGCCGACGCGGTGGTGGCCGACTGGTACCGCACCGTCGCGCTGCACCGGCTGGGGAGCCTGGTGATGGAGCGGGCGCCGCACGTGGGGGTGCGGGTCCCGCAGGTGGTGGTGCGCGACGCCCGGTCCCGCTGGGGCAGCTGCTCGTCGCAGGGGCGGGTGGGGCTGAACTGGCGGCTGGTGATGGCGCCGCCGCAGGTCGCCGACTACGTGGTGGTGCACGAGCTGGCGCACCTGCGGGAGATGAACCACTCCCCGGCGTTCTGGGCGGTGGTCGCGGCGGTGGTGCCCGACCACCGTGAGCACCGCGAGTGGCTGCGGGCGCACGGCGAGGCGCTGATGCGCCGCCGTCCCCGCCGCGACGTCCCCCGCCCCGCCTGACCCGGCCGCCCCCGCGGGGGCACTGCCTGGCTGCAAGAGCGCGGCCGGATACCAACTGCCCGGTCCGCCGATTCCGCCTGCATGCGCTGTCCTCGGCCGGGCCGGTGTTCCCGATGCCGGCCCTCCCTGCGTCCGCGTCCGGCGGGCTCTTCGCGCGCCAGATTCCCACGGAGCCTCTGGGGCGGAGCACTACTCGACCGGCTCGCCCTCCACGACCTCGCCGGCCTGGCCGCCGATGAGGGTGCGGACCCGCTCGTCCCCCGACACCTGGGTGAGCACCTGCTCCAGACCGGAGCGGGTGGCGGTGAGGTGCTGGGCCAGGGCCTCCCGCGCCTGACGCATCTGGGAGAGGAGGTGCTCCTCCCGCTCCCGCTCGGCGGCGAGGGCGTCCTCCACCTCGCGCACGCGGCGGCGGGAGGCGGCGAGCGTCTCGGCCGCCTGGCGCTCCGCGGCGGCGAGCTTGCCGGCGGCGGCGGACTCCGCCTCCGCGACGATGC
>JBFLWO010000422.1:0-2571 GCA_040757755.1 Actinomycetota bacterium | reverse complement strand
GACGCCCCCCCTGTCGGCGCGGGGCCGTGGACAGGAGCGTCCGGTCAAGGCATGTGCGCGCGAACGCCGTCGCGAAGGGGGCCGTTCCGGCCGGTGCCCCCGACGAGGAGGATCTCCCGCCCCGCGACCGTGCCCGCGACGCCCCAGCGTGGGCTCAAGGGCACGTCGCCGAGGTCCTCCCACCGGGTCTCAGCGATGCGAAGCCGCAGGAGGCGTAGGCCGTCGTCCTGACGGCGCGTCACAAGCACGAGATCCTCTCCGGATGCCGCAAGCGCCTCCAGGTTGCGCGTTGCGCCTCGTGCGCCCGGTGGAGCAGGAAGCGGTTGGGACACGCCGGACGTCGGCGACCAGGCGACTCCTTCGCCCGAGCCGAGGTCAAGGAGGACAACGTGCTCGCCAACGGCCCGCGCCGCTGCGAGCGTCGCCGCATCGAAGCCGGGGCACCATCCGATCACATCCCATCCGTCTTTGGGGATGAAGCGCAGTGTGCGGCAGGCACCGTCGCTGTGCCCCGCGCAGATGAGATAGAGGCTCTCGCTGGCGCGGCCACCCCATCCCCTCGCCAGCCCTGTTCGGTCAGATGGGGGAGCGCTTCCGTGCCGCTGTGGCGCGTTTCGCCACGGAGCGGGCCATCCCGCTGATCCGCGTCAAAGGCGGGGAGCGCAAGATCGACGTCATGCGCCCGCTGCTGGAGCGGGCCCCGGCGCCGGGCGTGGCGGCGACGGCCCAGGAGACCCAGTGGGTGACGATGGGCGCCCCCGTGGGGCGCAGCCCAAGCGGCGTCCCCCACTACGGCTTCCGCCGGGCCGAGCGGCGGGTGAGCGTCTTCTACTTCTACATCCAAGACGCCCAGTGGGGACCGTCGTTCATCAAGCTGTGCGCTTACTTCCCCTATCCGGGCAAGGTCTGGCTGAACGGCCATGAGTGGGCCAAGCGCCAGCTCGACACGCAGCAGATCCCCTACACGGCGCTCGCCAACGGCTTCGCCACCTGCGCCGACCCGGCCCGCCTGGCCGCGACCTGCGCCCGCCTCGGGCCCGCCGACGTCGAGGCCTTCTTCGCCCGCTGGTGCGCGGTCATCCCGCTGCCGCTCACCCCGGCCGACCGGGCTGCCGGCTACGACCGGGAGCTGTCGATGCGCCAAGTGGAGGTCTCACGCACGCTGGTGCTCGACCAGCCGGCCCGCGCCCGGGCCTTCTTCGACCGGGTGGTGGCCGACAACGCCGGGCTGGGACGCCCCGAGGAGGTCACCCTGATCTTTCGCCGCCGCGTGCAGAAGAACACCCCCGGGCGCTTCTTCACCCGGATCGTCACCCAGGGCGTCGAGCCGCGCGTCTCGATCCATTACAAGTCCTCCCGCGTCAAGCAGTACCTCAAGGAGGGACGCGCCATCCGCGTCGAGACGGTGATCAACAACCCGACCGACGTCGGCGTCAAGCGCCGCATCGCGCACCTTCACGAGCTTGGAGCCATCGGGCGACAGGTCAACCGGCGTATCCTCGACCAGCAGAGGGTCGCCTGCGCGCCTGGCCCATCGACCACGCTCTTCGAGCGGGTCGCGCTGCCGGACCGACGCGCCGGCCAAAGAACCGTCGCCTTGCGCCACGGGGATCCGCGCGCCATGGCGCTCATGGCGGCCCTCTGCCTGGTGATCCACCAGGTGGCCGGGCTCCGCAACAAGACCCTGCGCCCCCTGGTGGCCGCGCTTCTCGGCCGAGCCTACCTCGCCTCCCAGATGAGCTACGACCTGTGGCGACTTCGCACCAACGGGCTGATCACCCGCGTGCCCGGCACCCACCGCTGGACGCTCACCCCCGAGGGCCTCACCGCCGCCCTCCTCTACACCAAGACCTACCGCCGGGTCGTCGACCCCCTCTTCGCGGCCGCCCACCCCAGCGCTCCCGCCGAGCCCGAGCCCGACCTACGCGCCGCCCTGCACATCATCAACGCCACCGTCGACCGCCACGCCGCCGCCGCAGGCATCGCCGCGTGACAAAAGCCTCGACAACCTCAACACCTTCACCCCCCAAGGAGCCCTAGAGGGAGATCGCGTCCTTCGCCCCGGTCACCTCCATGGTGATCTCGCCCACCACGTGCCTGGCGTCGCCGAAGACCATGAGGGTCTTCGGGTTGTGGAAGAGCTCGTTCTCGATGCCCGCGAAGCCCGCGCGCATGCTGCGCTTCACCACGATGACGCACTGCGCCTGGTCGACGTTCAGGATGGGCATGCCGTAGATCGGGCTCGACTTCTCGTGCCGCGCGGCGGGGTTGACGACGTCGTTCGCGCCGAGGACGAGAACGACGTCCACCTGCGGGAAGTCCCCGTTGATCTCGTCCATGTCGAGGAGCCGGTCGTACGGGACGTTCGCCTCGGCCAGGAGCACGTTCATATGCCCGGGCATGCGGCCCGCGACGGGGTGGATCGCGAAGCGGACGTCGACGCCCTCCGCCTCCAGCGCGTCGGTCAGCTCCCGCACCTTGTGCTGGGCCTGGGCGACCGCCATGCCGTACCCGGGGACGATCACCACGTTCCGTGCCATCTTCATGAGGTCGGCGGCCTCGTCGGTGGAC
>JBFLWO010000421.1:0-2572 GCA_040757755.1 Actinomycetota bacterium | reverse complement strand
GAGGCGACCGGCGGCCGGACTGACACATACTGCGAGATGGTGCCCCTCGTCGACGCCGACCACGCCGCACCCCACCGGGCCCCGCGCCCCGGCCGGGACGGCGCGGCCACCCGCGGGGCGGGGACGGAGCGGCGTAGGAATCGAACCTACCGGGCGGGGGTGAACCCCTCCCCGCTCGTTTTGAAGACGAGTCGGGCCACCAGGCCCCGGCCGCTCCCCGCGCAGCACGCACGCCATGATGACCCCGCCGGGACCCCCGCGCCCCGGGGTCGCGTCACGTCCAGTCCGCCAGAAGCGTGTTTTTCACGAAGGCCTTACGTCCTTCGGGTTGAAATGGATTGGCGCCGACACGAAGAATCGGTGACGACGGCGGGGGATGCGCCGGCGGCAGACGCGGGGCCCGCACACGCGGCGCCGCCGCCCCGTGCCGGCGGGTTTCCCCGTTTTTCCGCGGAAGCTCGACGGGGAGGCCCTGCATGAGCGAGCGCATCCCGACGCGTGGAGAGGAGTACGTGTCCGTCTCCGTCGCCGCGCGCATGCTCGGCGTCAGCCCGTCGTCCCTGCGCGCATGGGCGGCCGCCGGCCTCGTCCCGCACCGCCGCACCACCGGAGGGCACCGCCGGTTCGAGCCGTCCGAGCTGGAGGAGTGGCTCGCGCAACGCGGCGGCGCGCCACCCGCCGCCCCCGCCCCGCACGCGCCGCCGGAGCTCCTCGCCACCCGCATCGACGCCCTCCCCGCCCTCGCGGAGGCGATCCGCGGCACCGAGGCGGAGGTCGCCGACAGCGTCGACGCCGAGCTCGCCACCGCAGGCACCCGCGCGTCGGTGCGGGCCGCCGCGGCACGCCGCCGCCGCCTCGCCGCCGCCACCTCCACCCTCGCCGACGCCCTCGAGACCGGGGACCTCGCCGGCCCGTTCCGGGAGGCGGAATGGCAGGGGTACCGCGGCGGCGCCGGCGGCGCCGCCGGCGAAGGGTCGCTCATGGAGGTCCTCGCGTTCCGCCGCGCCGTCGAAAGGTCCGCGTCACGCCACCTCGCCGGGCGCCCGCCCGCCGAGCGGCGCGTGCTGGAACGGGCCCTCGACCGGATGGCCATCCGCACCGTCATCGGCTACGCGGAGGGCCTGAAGAGCAGGCGGCGGCAGGTGAGCCGGTGAGGTGCGGGAGGTGGACTCCGTGACCGTCCGTCGATCCCGCTCCGAAGGCCCCTGGATCTCGGTGTCCGCAGCCGCCCGCGCCCTCGGCGTGAGCCCCAGCACCCTGCGGCTGTGGGCCGCGGAGGGCCGGGTGCCGCACGTGCGCACCGCCGGCGGCCACCGCCGGTTCAACCCGGAGGCGCTGCGCCAGTGGATGGCCGAGCAGCCGGAACGCGCCGGCCGCGGCGCCCGCCGCACCCCCAGCGACCTGCCCGTCGCCCCCGGCCTCGCGCGGGCCCTGCGCGCCATCGCCGACGCCGCCTCCGACCTGGTGGAGGAGCTCGTCGACGGGCCCGCGCAGGTCGCGTTCCGCCGGCTCCCCGCCTCGGAGCGGCGGGCCGTCGTCGCCACCTGGGTCGACACCCTCGCCGACGCGTTCGAGCGCGGAAGCCTGAAGGACGGCCTGGAGCGCGCGGAGGTGTACGGGCAGGCGCACGGCCTTGCCGGCTCCTCCGCCGAGGTCACCCTGGGCGGCAGCCTCGCCCTGGAACGCGCCATCGAGCGGGCCATGGAGTCCGGGCCCGTCGAGATCGCCGACGCGGAACGGCACGAGGCGATGGTCGCGATGAGCCGCCTCACCGCCAAGGTCGCCGAGGCGTGGGCCCGCGCCGGCGCCGGCCGCGGCGGCCCCCTGCCGCGCTAAGGGGCTACCGCGCCGCGGGGAGGGGGATCCGCACCCGCTCGATCACCGCGCCCGACGGCTCCACCGCCGCCGCCACGAGCACCGCGGAGCCCACCGTCACGTCCAGGTAGTGGTGCTTGGGGACGCAGCGGCGAAGCCCCTCCGGCAGCCGCACGCACGGGTACAGGGTCGCCCCGCCGCCCCCCGACGTGAGGTACGTGACCCCGTCACGCACGATCCGCTCGTACTGGTGGTTGTGCCCCTGCAGCACGAGGGACACGCGGTGGTGGCGGAAGAGCGGCGCCCACAGCTCCTGCTGCTCCGCGGACGGGCGGTGGTACCCCGCGCTGAACACCGGCTGGTGGAAGGCGACGACGACCGCCGGCTCCCGCGCCGCCGCCAGCGCCCGGCGCAAGAACGCAAGCTGCGCCGCGTCCCCCGGCCGGTTCGCGTCCAGCACCACCACCCGCACCGGGCCGGTCGCGAACGTGTACCAGCGGCGTGGCGAGGCGAGCGCCGTCGCCGTCCCGTCGCCCCCCAGGTCGTGGTTGCCCCACGCGGCGCGCCACCGCACCCCGGCCCGCAGCAGGCAGGCCTCCGGGCGGCGGAAGTTCGCGTCGGTCGCCCGGCCGTCCGGCGCGTAGAAGTTGTCCCCCGTCGTGAGGACGAACGCGAACGGGCGTGTGCCGTGGTCCGCGCACATCCGCCGCGTCACCGCGCGCTGCCCGGGGGTCCCCGCCCCCCAGTCCCCCTTCAC
>JBFLWO010000420.1:0-2576 GCA_040757755.1 Actinomycetota bacterium | reverse complement strand
CGCGCCCGCCGTGGACGGCGCCACCCCCGCGGGCATGGCCACCGGCTACGCCGCGCTCCCCGCCCTCGCCGGCGACGAGCTGGGGCCCGCCCTCCCCGGCGACGACTTCGACCCGCTGCCACCGGGCGTCGAAGTCATCCCGGCGTAGGACCCGACCCGGACACCCCTCCCCGGATGGGGGAGCAGACGCCACCGCGGCGTTGAACCCGGCCCGCCCCTGTGAGACACTGCGCGCCCTTGATACAAACGGCACGAAGGGGGTGGCGCATGTTGCGGGTCAGCGATGCGATGAGCCCGATCAGTGCCGTCGTCGGCCCGGAGCACACGCTCCGTCAGGCGGCGACGCGCATGGTCCACAACAGGACCGGCGCGGCCGTAGTGATCGACGGGAGCCTGCCGGGACCCGGGGTCATCACCGAGCGCGACCTCCTCATCGCGGTCGCCGGCGGCCTCGACCCCGACGAGGAGCGCGTCGGGAACCACATGAAGAGCGACCTCGTCACCTCCATGTCCACCTGGCCGCTCGCCCGCGCCGCCGGGCTCATGGTGCGACACGGGGTGCGGCACGTCCTCATCATCGACGGCGAGGAGCTGGTCGGGATCCTCTCCATGCGGGACGTCGTGCGCGTGTCCGGCCTCACCGAGCACCTCGAGAGGGAGGCCGCCGCGACGTCGAGCTGACGCGCGGCTCGCCGGGGCGCCGGCGAACGAGAAGCCGCGGCGGCCCGCAAGGGGGAGACGGGGCCGCCGCGGGGCGTGGGGGAGAGGGGAGACCGGGCTGTCAAGGTCCCCGCCCACCCGCCGATACAGGGGACGTGGCCAGGTTCCGCTTCACGCTCGAGCCCGTCCTCGAACACCGCTCGCGGCAGGAGGAGCTCGCCCAGCAGGAGCTCGCCGCCGCCATCGCCGCCGTCGCCGCGCAGCAGGAGGCGGCCGTCGAGGCGCAACGCGCCGCCGACACCGAGATCGCGGAGCTGCGCGCCCTCCAAACCGGGCCCGTCACCCTGCACGAGCTGCGCGCCAAGCACGAGGCCGTCGACCGGGCCCGCCGCATCGCTCACCACGAGGCGGAGGGCGTCACCGCCCTCGAGACCGTCGCGGTCGAGCGCCGCGGCCAGCTCATCCAGGCGTCCCAGGCGGTGCAGGCGCTCGCCAAGCTGAAGGAACGCCACCGCGGCACGCACCTCGCCGCCATCGACCGCCGCGACGCCGCCGAGATCGACGAGCTCGCCCTGCGCGCCTACCGCGCCGGCGGCACCGCGGGGGGCGCCGCGGCGTGAGCGTCGTCGAGGCGCTCGCCCGCATCCAGCAGATCGAGGCGGCGCTCGCCCCGCCCGCCGCGGCGCCCGCCGCCACGGACACCGGGTTCGCCACCGCCCTCGCCGGCGCCGGCGGGGCGCGCGAGATGTCCCTCCCTGCGACCGTCGCCGCCGGCACGTCGACGGGCGCGACCGGGGGCACCGCCGTGCCCGCGGACGTCGCCCCCCTCATCCGCGCGGCCGCCGCCGAGGCGGGCGTGGACCCCACCCTCGTCGCCGCCGTCGCGCGCGCCGAGAGCAACTTCCGCCCCGACGCCGTGTCCCCCGCGGGGGCGCAGGGGATCATGCAGCTCATGCCCGGCACCGCCCGCGGCCTCGGCGTGACCGACCCGTTCGACGCGTGGCAGAGCCTGCGCGGCGGGGCCCGCTACCTGCGCCAGCAGCTCGACCGCTTCGGCGGCGACACCACCCTCGCGCTCGCGGCCTACAACGCCGGCCCCGGCGCCGTCGCCCGCAGCGGCGGCGTGCCGCCGTACGCCGAGACGCAGGCGTACGTCCGCCGCGTCCTCTCCTACCAGCGCGACCTCGCCGCGACCGGCGTGTGACCCTCAGGTTCCGCGGCGCGATGCCGATGCAGGAGGTGCCCCGAAGACCCGCCACGACGGCGGGGGCGGGGCGACGAACCACTCCAAGGAAGGTGTGAATGCGATGAGCAACGTCATGCTCGGGCCGCCGGTGGCGGCCGCGGGCGGGGCGGCAGGATGCGCCTCCTGTCCAGGGACGGGATCCCCGGGGCAGGCCGGCGTGAGCGAGGAGTTCATGGCCCTCGTCGCGGGCCTCCTCGCGGGACTCGCCCCGGCACCGCAGCCCCAGGCCCACACCGACATCACGGCACCCGGACCCAACGACGGGAAGGTGCCAGACGAGCCCGGCGCAGACGCCGCGGGGCTCCCCCTCCCCGGAACGGCGGCCGACGCCGCATGCGGCGCCGCGGCGATCCTCGCCGCCCCCGGCATGCCCGGCATGGTCGGTATGCCCGGCATGCCTGGCATGCCCGGCATGAACGGCATGCACGGGCCGCACCGCCACGGGCACGTCGACGGGCCCGCCCCCCTCGACGGGCACGCGCACGCCCGCGGTCGCGGCGCATGGCGCGCCGACGCCCTCCCCGCCGCGAACATCGCACCGCCCGCCGGCACGCCGGCCGCGGTCGTGAGCTTCACGATCACCCGCATCGACGCCGCCCCGGCGCAGGACGCGCCCGGCGCGGCGGCCCCGGCCGCGACGCCCGCCCCGCCGGTCGCCGCCGCCGCTCCC
>JBFLWO010000419.1:0-2590 GCA_040757755.1 Actinomycetota bacterium | reverse complement strand
GCGCCCTGCACCCCCACGAACCCCTGGCGAAGGAGGTCGCCGAGGCGCGCGGCACCCGGGGATCTCCCCCACACGGGTGGGTCAGCTCAGCAGGACGCGCTCCAGGCGGCGAAGCGGCAGCGGGAACAGGGCGGCGAGGAGCGCGGCGAGCGCCGCGACGTGCAGCCCCACCGTCCACGACAGGTCGCCGAGGACGAGGTCCCGGGTCGCCTCCACGAGGTGCGACAGGGGCAGGCACCACCCCACCGCCTGCGCCCACGCCGGCAGGTCGTCGAACGGGAAGAACACGCCGCCGAACAGGAACATCGGGGTGAGAAGCCCGGTGTAGAAGATGTTGAAATGCTCGATGTTCGTGACGTACGCGGTGTACGTCATGCCCATCGCGGCGAAAGTGAGCGCGCCGACGACGAACACGGCGGGCACGAGGAGCGCGGCGGGGGACGCGACCAGGCCGAACGCCGCCATCACGATGAGGAACGTGACGCCGTACGCCACCGCCCGGGTGCTCGCCCACAGGTACTCCCCCACCACCACGTCCCGCACCGACAGCGGCGTGGTCACCACGGCCTCGAACACGCGGCGGATGTGGATGCGGACGAACGAGTTGTAGGTCGTCTCGATGATCGCCCCGAACATCACCGTCGACGCGGCCACGCCGGGGGCGATGAAGTCGACGTACTCCACCCCCCGGATCACCTTCAGGTACGTGCCGAGGCCGAGGCCCATCACCGCGAGGTAGGCGATCGCCTCCACGAACCGGGGGCCCAGGGTCGTGAGGATCGTCTTGCGCCCCACCGTGGCGTTGCGCTGCCACATGCGCAGCGCGCCGCGGGGCGAGAACGCGTAGGCGCGCACGAGCGGCGGCGCCTCGCGCGGCGGGGCGGTGACCACGGTGGCCATCACGACGATGCTACGCCCGCGGCGGCCGGGGATCGGGGCGCGGGTCCCCGGCGCGGGCGGCGGGGAGCGGCTACAGGGCCGCCAAGACCTCGTCCAGCGGCCGGACGTAAGGGAGCCGATCGGCGGCCCCGCGGATGAGCCGGGCGTCAGACGTTGCCAGAGTGCCGTGCGTGAGCTCCGCGAGGGCGCAGTACTCGGCGTCGTAGGTCCGGCCCCAACCCAGTCGATCCGCGATCGACCACGCCCGGCGCCGGAGGTCCGACGGCCGCTCGGGACGGACAGGGAACCCTTCGAGGGCGTCCAGCCGCCGGCGCGCCTCATCGCGCCCGAGGAGACCCCGGAACTGCATGTGGTGGAGCACGCTCGTCGCCTCCGACCACATCAGGTGCGGCGCAACCGGAGTCACGCCCCCGGCCTCCACGGCCTCCCCAAGTCGTCGGCTCAGGTCCCGGCGGTCGCGACGCAGAAGGCCCAGCACCGAGGAAGCGTCCAGGACGAGGATCACCGCCCTCGCCGGACCTCGTCGAGGATGTCGCCGACGGTGTCGAAGACCGCGTCGTCCACCGGGGACTCCTCGTGCATGCGGTCGACGAGATCCAGCCACTCCGACCACGCCCGGGATCCCGCGGGGGCCGCGGCAATCCGATGCACCTCGTCCTCCTCGACGAGATGCTGCGTGCCGACGCGCTGCGATGCGAGCCGGCCGCTCCAGATCCACCGCCGGATCGTCTCAGGGTTGCGCCCAACGAGGCGCGCCGCCTGCGGCACCGTGATCAACATAGTCGAATACTACAACAGAGGCCCCTCTCGCCCCTGGCGCGTCCGGTGGACGAGCTCCGTCAGAGAGGGCCCGGTGTCGGGTCGAGGATGATCGCGCCGCAGCTCCTGCAGCGCGTCGAGCCACCTGAGGCCCTGCTCACGCACTTCCTGCGAGGGGCGTGCGCGACCGCCGAGCGCCACCCTGGCGAGGTCATCCTCGTCGACCAGCTGCTGAGTGCCGACCTTCTCGGAGGGGAGCTTCCCGCTCCGGATCCAGCGACGAATGGTCTCGGGGTTTCGCCCGGTTCGCCGGGCCGCCTCGGGCACGGTCAACTTCATGGGAGAAGTCTCCTACGACATCCGGTTGGAAGGGTCGCCCAGGCGCCCCGCCGCGACGGTCGCCTGGCGCAGGCGGTCGGCGAGGGAGTCGGTGAGGGCCCCCTCCTCCATCCGCCACGCCCAGTTCCCGCGCGTCGTGCCCGGCAGGTTCATCCGCGCCTCCCCGCCCAGGCTCAGGACGTCCTGCATCGGCACGATCGCGAGGCGAGCCCGCGACGCGAACGCCAGGCGCAGCATCGCCCACGCCGGGTCGGGGTCGTCGATGCCGGCGGTGGCCAGGGCGTCCAGCACCTCGACGCGCGGGCGCGCCGCCAGCGTGTCCCACCAGCCGCGCGTCGTGTCGTTGTCGTGGGTGCCGGTGTAGACGACGGCCCGCTCCGGGTGGTTCTCGGGCCGGTGCGGGTTGCCGGGGCCGCCGTCCCACGCGAACTGCAGCACCCGCATCCCCGGCAGGCCCAGCGTGTCGCGCAGACGCTCCACCGCCGGGGTGATCACCCCCAGGTCCTCCGCCACGAGCGGAAGCGGCCGCCCCAGCGCGGCGTGCGCCGCCGCGAGCGGCGCCCCGCCGGGGCCCCGCACCCACCGGCCCGCC
>JBFLWO010000418.1:0-2616 GCA_040757755.1 Actinomycetota bacterium | reverse complement strand
CCGCCCGTGCGCCCCCGGCGCAGCCCGGCGCGCGGCGCCCGCCTGCTCGGCGGCCTCGCCGCCGCCGTGTTCCGCCGCGTGTTCGCCCACAACGTCACGGGACGCGCCAGCCAGTTCGCGTACAGCGCGTTCCTCGCGACGGTGCCGTTCTTCTTCGTGCTCGTGTCCACCGTCGGGCTCATCGCCGGCCCCGACTTCTACGACGACCTGATCCGGGACTTCCGCGACGAGATCCCGAACAGCTTCGAGGGGCTCCTGGAGAGCGTGTTCGACACCGCGGCGCGCAACACGCGCACCGCCGTGATCGGACTGGTGATCGGTGTCGTCGGCGGCGTCGTCGTCGTGTCGAACGTGATGGTCACCCTGATGGGGGCGCTCGACAACGCCTACGGCGTGCGGCACCGCCCGTGGCTGCGCGGGCGGATCACCGCCCTCGCCCTCGCCCTCGGCGAGAGCGTCCTCGCGATGCTCACCACCGCCGCGCTCGTCGGCGGCCCCGACCTCGTGCGCGGCCTCGCCGAGCTCGTCGGCGTGGACGGCGGCACCCCGGTGCGCCTCGCGCAGCGCGGCGTGTTCCTGCTGGGCCTCGTGTCGCTCGTCGTCCTCACCCTCATCCTCTACCGCTTCGGCCCGAACACGCGGGTGCACCGCTTCTCGGAGATCCTGCCCGGGGCCGTCGTCGCGGTCGCCGCATGGGTGGGGACGACGCGGGCGTTCCGCGTGTTCGTCGACAACTTCGACCAGTACACCAACGTGTACGGGGCCCTCGCGTCGATCGTCGTCTACCTCTGGTACCTGTACGTCAGCGGCATCGTGCTGCTCGTGGGCGCGGAGCTGAACGGCGAGCTCGCGAAGCGCCGGGCCGTGCGCGACGCCCTGCATCCGCGGCCCCCCCAGCCGGCCGCCCCCACGCCCGACGACGCCGCCGACACCCGCCCCCTCGGCGCGCCCCCCGTGCCCGCGGTGCGCGCGGGGGACACCGAGGTGCTGCCCCCGCCCGAAGGCGCCGGGGAGGGCGACACCACCCGGGTCATCGACCGTCCCGACGCCGGGCCGGTGCGATGATCCGGGGGTGACGGTCGAGGGTCCTCTCCCCCTCCCCCCGTTCGCCAGCCCCCACCGGTCCGCGGAGGTGTGGCGGGTGCCGTACGCGGAGCGCGCCGCCCAGGCGGCCGACTGGGCCCGCGCCCACGACGTGCCCCCGGCGGCGCAGGACCGGCGGCGGGTGTGCCTGCTGCTCGTCGACTGCCAGAACACGTTCTGCGTCCCCGGGTTCGAGCTGTACGTCGCGGGGCGCGACGGGACGGGGGCGGTGGACGACACCCGGCGCATCGCGGAGCTCGTGTACCGCCGCCTCGGCGCGATCACCGAGATCGTCTGCACCCTCGACACGCACACCCAGGCGCAGATCTTCCACCCGTTCTTCTGGGTGGACCGGGACGGGCGGCACCCGGCGGGCGGCGTCACCGTCATCGAGGAGGACGACCTGGCGCACGGCCGCTGGCGGGTGAACCCGGCCGCCGCCGCGGCGCTCGGCCGCCCCCTCCCGTGGCTCGAGCGCCACGCCCGCCACTACGTCCGGCGGCTCGCCGCCGGCGGGCGGTACCCCCTCACCGTGTGGCCGTACCACGCGATGGTCGGCAGCCCCGGCCACGCCCTCGTGTCGGCGGTGGAGGAGGCGGTGTTCGTGCACGCCGCCGCCCGGCGCACCGCCCCGCGGATCGAGGTGAAGGGCGAGAACCCCCTCACCGAGCACTACTCGGTGTTCGGCCCGGAGGTGCGGGAGGACGCCGACGGCCTGCCGCTGGGACGCCGCAACCACGCCCTCATCGAGCATCTCCTCACCTTCGACGCCGTCCTCGTCGCGGGGGAGGCGAAGAGCCACTGCGTGGCGTGGAGCGTCGAGGACCTCCTCGCCGACCCGCGCGTCCGCGACCAGGCGCGGCGGGCGCGCCTGCACCTGCTGGAGGACTGCATGTCCCCGGTCGTCGTTCCCGGCGCCGACTTCGCCGACCAGGGGGACGCCGCCGTCTCCGGGTTCGCCGCCCGCGGCGTGCAGGTGGCGCGCAGCACCGACGCCCGCCTCGGCTGGCTTCCATGACCCGACGGCCCCGCGGGATGCGTCACGGTGTCACTCGGATCGGGGACGTAGCGCGACTACAGTCCCCGCCGCCACATCCCCCATAAAGGAGTGACCACGTGAGAAGCCGCACCCTTGCGATCCTCGGTACCGCGGTGTGCGTCTCGGTCGTGGGCGCGTCGCTCGCCGTCGCCGGCCAGGGCGCCAACGCCACGACCAAGGTGAACGTGACCCTGAAGGAGTTCAAGGTCATCCCGGCGCCGCCCTCGGTGAAGGCCGGGAAGGTGTCGTTCACCGTCAAGAACGTCGGCAAGGCCACGCACGAGCTCGTGGTGATCAAGACGAGCGCCGCACCCGGCAAGCTGAAGGTGACCGGGGCCGTGGCCAGCGAGGCCGGGAAGGTGCTCGACATCCCGGGCGTCGCCCCCGGCAAGACGAAGACCGGCTCCGTGACCCTCAAGAAGGGCAAGTACGTCTTCATCTGCAACGTGCCGGGCCACTACCAGGCCGGCCAGTACGTGGGCTTCACCGTCAAG
>JBFLWO010000417.1:0-2627 GCA_040757755.1 Actinomycetota bacterium | reverse complement strand
GCGACAGGCTCGGGTGCGGGGGGTGGGGGAGGGGGGGGTGGTGGTGGCGGAGGCGGCGGCGGGGCCGCGAGCCCCTCCTGCGGCGGCGGAACCACCGGCCCCATCACGGTCGCCGCCAGCCCCGGCGCCCACACCACGCCGAGCTCCGTCAGCCCCATCCGCACCCGGTCGCCCGCGGCGAGCGCCGTGGGGCGGGTGATGAACTCGCCGTTCACCGCCGTGCCGCCGGTCGACCCCAGGTCCTGGATCAACAGGAGCCCCGCGTCGAGCCACACCCGCGCATGGCGGCGCGACACGCGCGGATCGGGGACCACGATGTCGCAGGCGGGATCCCGGCCCACCACGGCCTCGGCGCCCGCCATCGCGAGGCGCGTCCCCGCCTCGGTGCCGCCGACGACCTCGAAGAGATCCTGCATCACGGTCGAACGCGCCCTCCGGCCGCCGAGTCTACCCCGGGCCCCGCGTCACTCGGGCGCCGGAACGCCATCGCCGCCCTCCCCGTCGCCGCCGCCCGCCGCCGCCACCGGCGCGAGCGCCACGTCCCGCGCCACCCCCGCGAGGTCGGCGACCGCCGCCACCCGGGCGCGCCACCGGCCCGCCGGCAGCGCCGCCTGCAGCCGCTCCGCCCCCTTCGCCACCCGCATCAGCTCCCGGCCGTGGCGGGCCCGCTCCTCCGCCGGCGCCGCGATCCGCTCGATCTCGTCGAGGGCGCCGGTCACCTGCTCCAGGGCCGCCGCGATCTCCGGGAGCCTCCCCGGCTCCACCTCCTGCACCAGGTCGGGAAGCTCGTCCTCGCCGTCGACCAGCTCCGCGCCGGCGCGCCGCACGCGGCTGCGCTCCCGCTCGTCCCGGATCAGCGGCTCCGTGCGCCGCAACGCCTCCTGCGTCCGCGTCGCCGTGGCATGGAGGCCCTCCGCGAGCACCACCGGCCCGGCCGCCTCCTCGTCCGCGTCGACCGCCCGCGCGACCGCCCGCCACCCCTCGCGCGCCGGATCGTCCATGTCGGCCTGCAGCGGCGCCCCCGGCTGAACCGGACGCCCCGCCCGCTCGCCGTCCGCCACGCGCCGGCCCGCGTCGCGCGCCTCCGCCTCCGCCTGCGGGGCGGTCGCCGCCGGCCCGCCCGCCTGCTGCGCCACGTGCACCGCCTCGTGGGCGAGAAGCGTCCGCCCCCGCGCCGACGCCGGGTCGAACGCGCCCTCCGCGAACACGACGTGGCGACCCGCCGTGAACGCCCGCGCCCCCACCGCGTCCGCCGCCCGCGCCGCACCCGGCCCCGTGTGCACGCGAAGGCCGCGCAGGTCCACGCCCAGGCGGTCCTCCAGCGCGCCCCGCACACCCGGATCGAGCCGCCGGCCCGCCCCCGGGATGAGCCGCTCCGCCACGGCCCGCGCCGGACCCGCGCCCGGGTCCACCGCACGGGTCACGGCGGCGTTCCCCGCGGTGCGCTGCAGCCGCGCCACCGCGTCCCGCGCCGGGT
Source organism: Actinomycetota bacterium (assembly GCA_040757755.1). GTDB lineage: Bacteria > Actinomycetota > Thermoleophilia > Miltoncostaeales > Miltoncostaeaceae > JBFLWO01. Next base: position 1,150 of record JBFLWO010000417.1, on the reverse strand, counting down.
CCTCACCGCCGACCGGCTCGCCGTCGGAGACGTCCGGCAGCGGCTCCCCGGCCACGGCACGCCGCTCCCGGTCCTCGCGGTCGTCGTGCGGCGCGCGCTGACGCGGAATCCGCATGTGCGGACTCTCGCGCCCGGCCCGCGCACCCGCAACCCCGCGGGACGCCGAACCGCCCCGCCCGGCTGCCCGGTCGGGCACGGCCCTCTGCCCCGCGCGGGGCGCGACCCGGCGGCGGGCCGCGCGTATCATGGTCCCCCACCCGAGGAGCGATCGTGGCCGGAACCGCACACGAGCACGAGCGCGAGGCCCGCGGCCGCGCCGCCGAGGCCGCCCCCGAGCGTGAGGAGCGGGGGCCGCTCGAGCGGCTCGCCTCCGGCATCGGCAACCGGGCGTTCGCCGCCCTCGCCCGCGACGGCTCCGGGATCCTCCCCGACGGGCGCGCCCACCCCGACGTCGAGGCCGCGATCGCCCGCACCCGCGGCGGCGGGCAGCCGCTCGACGACGCGGTGCGCACCCGCGTGGGCGACGGGCTCGGCGACGACCTCGGCGACGTCCGGATCCACACCGACGACCACGCGGACGCGCTGTCGCGCTCCGTGCAGGCCCGCGCCTTCACCACCGGCAGCGACGTCTACTTCGCGAAAGGCGAGTACCAGCCCGGCTCCAGCGCCGGCGACCGCCTCCTCGCCCACGAGCTGACCCACGTCGTCCAGCAGCGCGGCGCCCCCGTCACGGGCCCGCTGACCGTGTCCCAGCCCGGCGACACGCACGAGGTGGAGGCCGAGAAGGCCGCCGATGATCTCGCCGGCTGACGCCGCGCCGCTCGGCTTCGCGGTGCTGGCCACCCGCGTGCGGGAGGCCGTCGAGGCCGTCGCCGCGACCGACCCGAACCCCACCGACCCGTTCCGCGGGCTCTACATCTCCGACGAGGGGGCCCTCGGCCTGGCGCGCGCCACCGAGGAGCCCGGCCCGCTCGACGCGCGGCTCGCGCTCGCCGGGCAGCGCCTCGCCCTCGACCCCCTCGACGTCGCCGTCCTCGCCCTGTGCGCCGCCCCCGAGCTGAGCCCCCGCTACGCCCGCCTCTACGCGTACCTGCACGACGACGTCACCCGCAAGCTGCCGAGCCCCGGCCTCGTCGCCCGCCTCCTCTCC
>JBFLWO010000416.1:0-2629 GCA_040757755.1 Actinomycetota bacterium | reverse complement strand
CGGCGATCGCCGCGGCGGTCGTCGCGTCGGACGGCAGCGCCTGACACACGGGCACGAGGCGGCGCGCGAGGACGAGGGCGACGTCGAGGTCGCCGTCGCCGGTGGCGGTGCGCGCCGCGGCCGCCAGCGACGCGATGTCGCCGAGCGTCTTCCGCGCGCGTTCCTCGGGCGACGGGGGGACGGGGGCCGGTGCCATGCGCCCCCATGCCTACCCCCTGCGGCTCGCGGCAAACACGCCCGCGCACCACCCCGCCGCCGGTGTTTGAGGACGGGGCGCAGCGGGTAGCAACGGGCTCACCGGTCGTCGGCGTGGTGCACGCCTTCCCCCAAAGGCGAGCGATTGACGGGGCCGCCGGCGGCCGGTGGGGTTTGGTGTGGTCTCGCCCCGGCGAATCAGCCGAGAGGCTCAGGCGTCCGGGGCGAGGCCCGCCACTGCCGCGTCACGGGTGGGGTCGAGCGGCACGTCGAGGCCGGCGAGGGCGATGACCCGCTGCGGCGCGGAGCCGGGCGGGGCGACGAGCCGCAGCCCCGCGCCGCGACCCGCGAGGTCGCGCGCGAGGCCGTCGACCAGCGCGAGCCCCGCCGAGTCCATGTACGCGACGCCGGACAGGTCGAGCACGACGGCGGTGGCGGGCGCGCACTCCGTCCGCAGGCGCCGCTCCAGCGACGCGCCGTTCGACAGGTCGATCTCCCCGTTCACGGCGACGAGCGCGACGCCGCCGGCCCAGTCGACGGCGAGGTCGGCGAGGGGACCGGTCACCGCGCCGCCCCGACCCGGGAGGGCGCGTGGCGCATGCGGACCTCGGTGCCGCCGCCGCGACGCTCGATCGCGACGTCGTCCATCAGGGCGCGGATGAGGGCGGTGCCGCGTCCGCGGACGCCGGGCGCGGGCGGGTCCCGCCACTCCCCCTGGTCGGCGACCACGACGGAGACGCCGCCGTCGGCGGCGAGCCGCATCCGCACCTCCACGTCGCCGCGGCCCCGCGGGTACGCGTGCTCCACGGCGTTCGCCGCGGCCTCCCCCATCGCGAGGATCAGGTCCTGCGCGGCGCCCCCGTCCACCCCGACCTGCGCCAGCCATGCCCGCACCGCCCGCCGCAGCGGCGCGAGTTCCTCCGGCCGCGCCGGGAAGCGCCGCGTGAACGCCGGCTCCCGCGTGGCCGTGAGCCGGATCACGAGGAGCACCACGTCGTCGGTCTGGGCGCGGCCGGCGAGCATCTCCGCCACGACGTCGTCGGCCATCCGCTCCACGTCGGGCGCGACGCACCGGGCGGCGACGGTCCTCAGCCGCTCGAGACCCGCGTCGACGGGCTCGCCGCGACGCTCGAACAGGCCGTCGGAGTAGAGGAGCAGGGACGCGCCGGGCGGCAGCGCCTCCGCCGCCTCCCGGCCGCGACGGGCGGCGAACGCCCCGATCGGGCCGGAGCGCCCGTCCCACAGGAACCGGGCGGTGCCGTCCGGCGACACGACGAGGGGCGGCGGGTGGCCGGCGCACGAGTACCGCACGCGCCCGTCGACCGGGTCGATCACCGCGTAGGCGACGGTGGCGAGCCGCGCCCCCTCCAGCCCCTCGGCGAACCATTCGAGCCGGTCGAGGAGCTGGGCGGGCCCGTCGCTGACCGAGGCCAGCGCGGCGAGGGCGCTGCGCAGGCGCCCCATCGCCGCGGCGGCGTGCAGCCCGCGGCCGACGACGTCGCCGACGGCGGCGCCGACGCATCCGTCGGGCAGGCGGATCACGTCGTGCCAGTCCCCGCCGATCTCCATGCCGCTCACGCCGGGCCGGTATCGCGCCGCGACGAGCACGTCGTCACCGGAGGCGGGCGGCGGCCCCAGCAGGCTGCGCTGCAGCTCCTGGGCGATGGCGTGCTCCCGCTCGAACAGCCCGGCGCGCTCCACCGCCACCCCGGCGCGGGCCGCCAGCTCGACGGCCACGTCCCGGTCCTCCTCCCCGAACCGCCGCTGCCCCGGGCCGGTGCCGAGGACGAGGACGGCGACGACCCGGTCCGCCGACCGGATCGGGGTGCTGAGAAGGGAGGTGGGGCCGACGGCCCGCAGGAGCGCCTCGCCCTCCGCGTCGCCGGCGAGCGCGCCGAGGGCGTCGTCGGCGACGTCGGCGACGAGGGCGGTGCGCTCCGGGGGGACGACCTCCGCGGCGGCGGGGCCGCGCCTCTCCCGGAGGAGACGCAGGGGCTCCTCCAGGCTGCGGTCGCGGTGGCGCACCGCCAGCACCTCGCAGCCCCCGTCGGGGGTGGCGCGCTCCACCCAGGCGAAGTCGGCGAGGTCCGGCACCACCATGTCCGCGAGCAGGCGGATCCGCTCCTCGGAGCCCTCGACGGTGAGGAGCTCGCCGCCGACCCGGTCGAGCAGCTCGGCGCGGCGGCGGCGGGAGCTTTCCCGCTGCAGGAGCCGGGTGCGCTCCAGGGCCTGGGCGACCATGTCGGCGAGGGTGAGGAGCGTGCGGCGGGCGTCCTCGTCGAGGGGGGCGGGGTCGTCGAACACCGCGGCCAGCACCCCGAGGACGCGCTCCCCGACGGACAGGGGGAGGCCGGCGACGCTGCGTCCGGAGGACACGGGACCGAAGTACGGCCAGCCGGTGCGGGCCGACGCGACGGCGAGCGACTCGTCCGGG
>JBFLWO010000415.1:0-2643 GCA_040757755.1 Actinomycetota bacterium | reverse complement strand
AGCCGCTGCGTCGCGGCGAGCAGCATGAACAGGCACCCCTTGTCGTCGCACGCGCCGCGCGCGACGAGCCGCCCGTCGACGACCGTCGGGGTGAACGGGGGCGTCCCCCACAGGGCGGCGTCGCCGACCGGCTGCACGTCGTAGTGGCCGTACACGAGCACGGACGGCGCGTCGGCCCGCCCGCCGCTGGGCGGCACCTCCCCCACCACGAGGGGGTGCACGGCGCCGCGCCGCACCTCCGCCGTGCCGCCGGCGCGCACGATCTCCTCGGCGACCGCGGCGGCGGCGCGCTCCATGTCGGGGCCGTGCTCCAGGAGGGCGCTGACCGAGGGGATCGCGAGGAGTGCCTGCAGCCTCTCGAGCTCCTCGGGGGTCACCCCGCGATTCTATGGTTGACTGCCGGTCCGTGAGCGACGCCGCCGCACCGCACCGCGGCCCGTTCGGCCGGCTGGCCCACGGCTGCGCCCGCCGCCGCCGCTGGGTCGTCGCCGCCTGGGCCGCCGTGTTCCTGCTCCTCGGGGCGTTCGCCCCGCGCCTCGCCGACCAGCTGTCGCCCGGCGGCTTCGAGATCGCGGGGTCCACCTCCGACGGCGCCCGCACCCTGCTGCGGGAGCGCTTCACCCAGGACTTCCCGTCGGCGATGACCGTCGTCGTCACCGCCCCCGCGTCGCGGCGCGACGCCCTCGACCGCGTCGTCGCCGACGCGTCCGCCGCCATCGCCCCGGCCCGGTTCCCGCTCGTCGGTCGCGTGTCGCCACCCCTCGTGATCCCCTCCGGGGACACCCTCGTCGCCCTCGTCGAGGTCGGCCTCACGCAGGGCATCGACATGGCGCTGCGCGACAGCAGCGACGTGATCGACGCGGCGCGCGGCGCCGCCGCCGGGCCGGTGACCGTGGAGGTCACCGGCGGCCCCGCCGTCTTCACGGACTTCAACGCCGTGAACGAGGAGGACCTCAAGAAGTCTGAGCTGATCCAGCTCCCCCTGATCATCCTGATCCTCGTCCTCGTGCTCGGATCGCTGATCGCCGCCGGCCTGCCGGTGGTCGCGACCGTGCTGTCGCTCGCCACCACGCTCGGCGCCCTCTTCTTCGTCGCGCAGGTGTTCGACCTGTCGATCTACGTGCAGAACGTCGTGCCGCTCGTCGGCATCGGCGTCGGCGTCGACTACTCCCTCCTCATCGTGAACCGCTTCCGGGAGGAGCTGCGCCGCGGGCGGCCGCCCGTGGAGGCCGCCGCCGTCACCGGCGCCACCGCCGGCCGGGCCGTCTTCTTCAGCGGCCTCACCGTCGGCGTCGCCCTCGCCGGGATGCTCGCCGTCGGCGTGCCGATCTTCACGGGGTTCGCCGTCGGCACCATGGCCGTCGTCGGGATGGCGGTCCTCGCCGCCGTCACCCTCATGCCCGCGGTCCTCGCCGGCATCGGGCACCGCATCTTCCGCTGGAACGTCGGCGGCCGCCTCACGCGCCGCGCCGGCGCGACGCCGCGCACGCCCCCCGCCGCCGACCTCGGCACCCCCAACTTCTGGGAGCGGTGGGCCCGGGCCGTGATGCGCCGCCCCTGGCCGTTCATCGCCGCGTCCGCCGCGGTGCTCCTCGCCCTCGCCGCGCCCGCCCTCGACATGACCCTCGGCTCCAGCGGCAGCACGTCCCTGCCGGCGGACACCACCTCCTCCCGCGGGTCCGCGACGATCGCGGCGGCGCGGGGCGTCGGGGCGATCGCGCCGAACGAGATCGTCGTCGACGGGCGCGGCACTCCGCTGCGCGGCGACCCGTCGCTCGCCGACCTCGCCGCCGCCGTCGCCGCCGACCCCGAGGTGCAGGCCGTCTCACCGGAGGTCAAGTACTCCGACGACGGCACCGTCGCGGCGATCCGCGCCTTCGCGAAGCACGGCGACGACACCCCCGAGGCCCAGGACCTCGTCGGCCGCATCCTCGGCGACATCGCCCCCTCCGTCGCGTCGCTGCGCGGCAAGGACGTCTTCGTCGGGGGGAGCGCCAGCCAGAACCGGGACTTCACCCGCACCGTGAGCCGCAACCTGCCGCGGGTCATCGGCCTGGTGATGCTCGTGACCTTCCTCGTCCTCGTCGTCCTGTTCCGCTCCGTGCTGCTCCCCCTCAAGGCCGTGGTGATGACGCTCCTGTCGTCCCTCGCCGCCTACGGGGTGCTCGTCATGGTGTTCCAATACGGGTGGGGCGACGGGCTCCTCGGCTTCGAGCACCTCGGCCACGTCACGAACTGGGTGCCGCCGTTCCTGTTCTCCATCCTGTTCGGGCTGTCCATGGACTACGAGGTGTTCCTCCTGTCCCGCGTCCGCGAGCACCGCGACCGCCACGGCGACGACCGCGCCGCCGTCGCGTGGGGCCTGTCGCGCACCGGCTCCATCATCAGCGCCGCCGCCCTCATCATGGTGGTGGTGTTCGCCAGCTTCTTCGCGAACCGCCTCATCCCCATCAAGGAGTCGGCCCTCGGCCTCGCCGTCGCGATCGTCCTCGACGCCACCGTCGTGCGGCTCCTGCTCGTCCCCGCGTTCATGCGCGTCGCGGGCCGCGGCAACTGGTGGCTGCCCGGCCCCCTCGACAGGGTTCTCCCGAAGCTCGACGAAGGTGAGCTGGGCGCGCCGTAGCGGCACCCCCCTCCCCGGCC
>JBFLWO010000414.1:0-2643 GCA_040757755.1 Actinomycetota bacterium | reverse complement strand
GCCGGGTGAGCGCCGCGAGGAAGTCCCCGGTCAGGTCGGCGGCCACTGGGTGGGGAGGTCGCGCTGCGAGGTCCAGTCCGCGCCGGGTCCGGGCAGGCGGCGGGCCCATCCGCGCCGGCCGGCCAGGCGCAGCGCGAGGCGCGCCGCCGCGACGCTCGCCCGGTACGTCCACGGGCGCCGCCACATCCGGCTCCACAGGCGGAACCCGCGCCGCTGCGCGAGGTGCCCGGCCTGGGTGGTGGCGCCGCGGATCCGCACGAGGAGGTCGTGGAGGGGGATGCCGACGGGGCACGCCTCGTGGCATGCGCCGCACAGGGAGGAGAGGAACGGCAGGTCCGCGGAGCGCGGCTCGGTGAGGCCGTCGAGGAGGGGGGTGATGACCGCCCCGATCGGGCCGGAGTACGGGGACCCGTACGCCTGCCCGCCGACGGTGCGCCACATGGGGCACGAGTAGAGGCACGCGCCGCAGCGGATGCAGCTGAGGGCGTCCTCGAACTGCGTGCCGCGCAGGGCGGCGCGCCCGCCGTCGAGGATGACGAGGTGGAGCTCCTCCGGGCCGTCGGCCTCCCCGGGGCGGCGGGGCCCGGTGATGAGGTTGACGTAGGTGGCGGCGTCGTCGCTGATCGCGGCCATCGGCAGGACCTGCAGCAGGTGGGCGGCCTGGTCCCAGTCGGCGACGACGCGTTCCATCCCCATCATCGCGACGTGGATGCGGGGCAGGGCGGTGACGAGCCGGCCGTTGCCTTCGTTCTCGACGACGCAGATCGTGCCGGTCTCGGCGACCGCCATGTTCACGCCGGAGATGCCGATGTCGGCGGCCGCGAACACCTCCCGCAGCCGGCGGCGCGCGTAGGCGACGAGGGCTTCCCGCTCGACGGGCAGCTCCTCGCCGCTCTCCCGCATGAAGATCTCCGCGACCTCCTGCTTGTTGAGGTGCACGGCGGGGGCGACGATGTGGGCGGGGTGCTGGCCGGCGAGCTGCAGGATCCATTCGCCGAGGTCGGTCTCGACGACCCGCACCCCGGCGTCCTGCAGGGCCTCGTTGAGCTTGATCTCCTCGGTGGCCATCGACTTGCTCTTGGCGACGAGGCGGGCGCCGCGGGCGCGGGCGAGCTCGACGACGTAGCGGCAGGCGGCCTCGGCGTCGGGGACGCGCGCGACGGTGCCGCCGGCGGCGGTGACCTGCTGCTCGAGCCGGTCGAGGAGCTCGGGGAGGTGGGCGATGTTGTCGCGGCGGATGTCGCGCGCCCGGGCGCGCATCTCGGCGAACGGGTGCTCCGCCCGGATCTTCGCCTGCCCGGCGGCCCAGCTTCCCGCGGAGGTGCGCAGGTTCGCGCCGAGCTCGGCGTCGGCGACGGCGTCCCGGGCGCGGTCGCGCAGGCGCCCGGTGACGTCGGGGTAGAGGACGCCGCGCTTCACTCGGCGAGGACCTCCGCCAGGTGGCGGGCCCGCAGCGGGATGCCCAGGCGGTGGGCGCGCCCCGTGATGTGCAGGAGGCAGGAGAGGTCGCAGGCGACGAGCTCGTCGGCCCCGGCGGCGGCGGCGTTGCGGGCCTTCTGCTCCCCGAGGGCCCCGGACACCTCGGGGAAGGCGACGCTGAACATGCCGCCGAAGCCGCAGCACACGTCGGTCTGGGCCATCTCGCGCAGCTCGACGCCGGCGGCGGCGAGCGCCTGCCGGGGGCTGTCGCGCTCCCCCAGGATGCGCAGCATGTGGCAGCTGTCGTGGTACGTGGCGCTGCCCCGGCCGGCGCCGGCGGGGAGGAGCCCGTTGCGGGCGAGGTACTGGGAGAGCTCCACGGTGCGCCCCGCCATGTGGCGGGCGGCGTCCTCCTCGGGGGTGCCGGCGAAAAGCTCGGGGTAGCCGTGCACGACCATCGCGGCGCACGACCCGGACGGCACGACGACGGGGTCGTCCCCGGCGAACGCGCGGAGGGCCTGCCGCGCGACCTGCCGGGCCTGGTCGGGGTGGCCGGCGCTCCAGCCGGGCTGCCCGCAACAGGTCTGTGCCCGCGGCACGACGACGTCGACGCCGGCGCGCTGCAGCACGGTGCGCGCGGCCCGCCACACGGTGGGCGCCGCCACGTCCGAGAGACAGGTCCTCATGAGGAGCGCCCGCACGGTGGGGGAGTGTAGTCGCGCGCCTCGGGGCCGGGCTCGCGTTCCTCGTTCCAGAGGCCGATCGCGCCTAACCAGGCCGGCGCCGGCGGCGTCGTCGCGGCGGGAGTGAGAGAAGCGGGGTGGTACCCTGAGTGGGCATCACGGGCCCGATCCAGTATCGACGGGGTGAGGTCAGTCCAGTTAGCGAGCCGCGGACCCGGTGGACCGCGTCACCAACCGGGAACAACGAAGCTGCGGACACCCGCCAGCTCGCTCTCGCTGCCTAAACAGCAGGTCTGAGAGCCATCGGCCCCCCTTCGGACCGTGAGGGGGATGCTCCGGTGTCATAAAGCGGTCCTGGCCCCGAAGCAACGGCACTCGGCGGAGGGGCGAGACCTCAGGAGAGCCTGGCGAGGGAGCGGTCGGCCGCAGGTGACGCCCCTCGTGAGACACCCACCAGCGGCTGCGCTCGGAGAAGCTGTGCTGAAGGCACCTTCGGACGCCGGGGCAGTGCCGGCCGGGTCCACTGGGGTAGCGACGGGGC
>JBFLWO010000413.1:0-2648 GCA_040757755.1 Actinomycetota bacterium | reverse complement strand
GCGCCGCACCCGGGCGAGGAGGTCCAAGGTCACCCCCGGAGTATGTCGATTCCGGCGCCCGCGAACCTCCACGCGCCCGGACGGCGCAGCGCGCCGCGACCCCTGAGGCGACTAGGATCCTCCCCGTGCTTCGGCGGACCCTCCTCCTGTCCCTCGCCTGCGCCGCGACGGCCGCCGTCGCCGCCGGCCCGGCCATGGCCGCCAGCCGCCAGTTCCAGTCGCCGACCGGCAACATCGCCTGCTGGATCGAGGGCGGCACCTCGGTGCGGTGCGAGATCACACAGCGGGACTGGTCGCCGCCGCCGAAGCCCCGGGCGTGCCGGCTCGACTGGGGCCAGGGGCTCGTGCTGGGGGCCCGCAACCGGCCCGGGTTCCTGTGCGCCGGCGACACGATCCAGCCCCCGCCGTCGGACCCGTACCCGGTCCTGCGCTACGGCCGCAGCCTGCGGGTGGGGTCCATCACCTGCACGTCGGCGCGCACCGGCGTGACCTGCACGAACCGCGCCCGCCACGGGTTCACCCTGAGTAGGCAGCGCTACCGCCTCTTCTGAGCCGCGCCGCGTCGAGTCGCGCGGCGGCTCACACCCCGAGGGCCGCCGCGAGCGTCTCGAGGTAGCGGTCCTCCACGGGGCCGGCCGACACCGGCGCCGCCAGACGTCCCTGCGCGTCGATGAGGAACGTCGTCGGGATGCCGAGGATCTCGTAGTCCTCCCCCACGCGACCGTCGGGGTCGCTGCCCAGGGGGTACGGGATGTCGAACCGCCGCGCGAACGCCCGCGAGTCGGCGGGCTTGTCGTTCACCGCGATCCCCACCACGCGAATGCCGGGGTGCGCCTTCTGGAACCTGACGAGCGCGGGGGTCTCCTTCCGGCACGGCACGCACCACGACGCCCAGAAGTTCAGGAGCACGGGGGTTCCTTTGAAGTCCGAGAGCCGGACCGTGCCGCCGTCGAGGCCGTCCACGGCGAACGCCTTCGCGGGGGTGCGCTCCTCCGGCGGCAGGAGCACCGCGCCGGACGAGCCGCCGCTCGAGCACGCCGCGACCAGCGCGGCCGCGATCAGCAGGAGGGCGGCGATCGCGCGGCGCATCACCGCGACGATACCAGCGGTCCCGCGGCGCGACGCGCGCGCGGCGCGCGTGCTCTACGCTGCCGGGCCGAGATGGCGCTCCCGGGAACGAGGATCCTCGCGGCGGACCGCCGCGCCGGCGCGGCCCTCGCGCGCGCCACGGCCCGCCTGCCCGGCGGCGCGACCGCCGCGCGACTCGCCGCGGCGGCTCTCTCCCCCGCGTTCCGCGGCGTCGTCGCGATGCTCCTCGCCAGCCGGGCGCGACGCCGCAGCGGCGTCGACGCCCTCGCGTCGTCGGTGGTGGCGGCGACCGCCGCACGGCTCCTGCGCGACCGGCTGCGCCGGCCCCGCCCGGGCCCGCGCGCCGACGGGGGCTTCCCCAGCCGGCACGCCGCCGCGGCCGTCGCCATCACCACCTCCGTGCGACGGCGCGACCCCCGCCTGGGCGCGGCCCTCGCCGTCGCCGCCGCCGTCGGCCTCGCCGGGCGGGTCGCCGCCCGCCACCACGATCCGGCGGACATCGCGGCGGGCGCCGTCCTCGGCGCGGCGACCGCGTCGGCCCTCGCGCGCCTCGGCCCGGGGGGAGCGCGGTGAGCGCCGTCCGCGCCCGCCTCCTCGCCGCCCCCGCCCCCCTGCAGGGACTCATCCTCACCCGCTACTCCCGCCTGCTCGCCGGGGCGTTCACGCTGCTCGGCCTCGTCGGCATCTTCCGGACGGGGTTCGGCCACTTCAGCAACGTCACCGGCCACCACTTCCTCGTCTTCACCGTCAACCCGCAGACGAACCTGATCCACCTGATCGCGGGGATCGTCGGGATCGCCATGGCGACCACCCCGCTGTGGGCGCGCCGCTACGCGCTTCTCGTCGGCGGCCTCGGCGTGCCGTGGTCGATCGCCGGGTTCATCCTCGACGGCAGCCTCTCCGACTTCTTCGCCACCAACACCGCCATGAACACCGCCCACCTCGCCTCCACCGCCGTCGCCCTCGCCCTCGCCCTGTGGCCGGCGTGGCCCGGCGGGAGCCCGGCGGGCCACGCCGCGGAGTCCCGCGCGTGATCCGCCTCTGCTTCGTCTGCATGGGCAACATCTGCCGCTCCCCCACCGCGGAGGCGGTGATGGCGCACCTGGTGGACAACGCCGGCCTGGCGGAGCGGGTGATCGTCGACAGCGCCGGCACCGGCTCCTGGCACGTGGGGGAGCCGCCGGACCACCGCGCCACCGCCGAGGCGACCCGCCGCGGCGTGCCGATGCGCGGCACCGCCGTGCAGTTCCAGGCCGTGGACTTCGCCCGCTTCGACCTGGTCCTCGCGATGGACGCCGACAACCGCCGCCACCTCGAGCGGCTCGCGCCCGACGCGGAGTCCCGCGCGAAGGTGCGGCTTCTTCGCAGCTTCGACCCGGAGGCGACCGGCGACCTGGCCGTCCCCGACCCGTACTACGGCGGAACCGACGGGTTCCGGCGCGTGTTCGACATGGTGGAGGCCGCCTGCCGCGGCCTGCTCGACCACCTCCGCGACGGGCCCCTCCTGGACGGCCACCGGCCGTGACCGGGCAGGTCGTCGCGGCGCTCGCGGCCGCGAC
>JBFLWO010000412.1:0-2650 GCA_040757755.1 Actinomycetota bacterium | reverse complement strand
GCCACAACAACGGCGGCGACTGACGCCCCGCCGCCGGGACGCCCCGCGGCCGGCTGACGCCGCCCGCCGCGGGGCATCCCGCCCCCGCCGCCCGGTTCGGTAGTTCGCCGCACCGCGGCTCAGCGCTCCCCGCGGATGGCGGGCCCCGCCGCGTGCGCCACGGTGACGGCAGGCGGATGGGGGTTGTGCCGTGGTGACCGTCGCCGGCGACACGCCGATCGTCGAGGCGCGAGGAGTGCGCAGGACCTACGACGCGGGGACCGTGCGGGTCGAGGCGCTCCGCGGCGTCGACCTCACCGTCGCCCGCGGCGAGATGGTCGCGATCATGGGGCCGAGCGGCTGCGGCAAGACGACGCTGCTCAACTGCCTGTCCGGCCTCGACGCCGTCGACGCCGGGGAGGTCGTGATCGAGGGCACCCCCCTGTCGCGGATGAGCGACCGGCAGCGCACCGACCACCGGGCCCGCCGCATGGGGTTCGTGTTCCAGTTCTACAACCTCATGCCGGTGCTCACCGCGGTGGAGAACGTGGAGCTGCCGCTCCTCGTCGCCCGGGTCGCGGCCCGTGACGCGCGGCGGCGCGCCGTCGCCGCCCTCGACCTCGTCGGCGTCGCCGACCGCGCCGGCCACCTGCCCGACGCCCTGTCCGGCGGGGAACGCCAGCGCGTCACGATCGCCCGGGCCCTCGTCAACGACCCCGCGATCGTGTGGGCGGACGAGCCGACCGGGGACCTCGACAGCGAGAACGCGGCGGACGTCGTCGCGCTGATGCGCCGCCTGAACCGCGAGCGCGGCCTGTCGTTTCTGATCGTCACCCACGACATCGCGGTGGGGCGTCGCACCGACCGGATCATCCGGATGCTCGACGGCCGGGTGGTGGAGGAGCAACGACTGGAGGTGCCCGGTGTACTCGCGGGTCACGCAGCTTGAGATCGACACGCTGCGCATCGGGGTGGACGAGGCGGCCGCCGTGTTCCGGGCCGAGGTGCTGCCCCGGCTTCGGGAGATGGCCGGCTACGAGGGGGTCCTGGTGCTGACCACGCCGGAGGGGCGCGGCATCATCGTGAGCCTGTGGGAGACCCGCGACGCGCTGGAGGCGGGAAGTGGCTTCGCGGCGGAGCAGGTCGCCCGGTTCATGACCCTGTTCGCCGCGCCGCCCGGCCGGGAGCACTACCAGGTGGCGCTCGCCGACCTCCCCGGTGAGCTCGTGACGTAGGGCGGGGCGCGGCGTGAACGAGCTGTTCGGCATCCCCGTCGGCGCGCTCGCCGCCGGCCTCGCCGTCGCCGTCGCCGCGGCCCTCGCGGCGCTCGCCCTGCTCGCGGCGCGCGACCCGGTGCTGGTGCGGCTGGGGGTGCGCGACGTGCGCCGCCGCCGCGGCCGCACCGCCCTGATCGTCGCGGGCCTCACGCTCGGCACCGCGATCATCGCCGCCGCCCTCACCACCGGCGACACGATGAGCCACACGATCCGCTCCACGGCGGTGCGGTCCCTCGGCATGACCGACGAGGTGGTGGCGGCGCGCGGGGCGCTCGCGGACGTGCCCGGCGAGCTCGGCGACGCCACCGGCATCCGCTACCTGGACGAGGACGCCGCCGGCCGGGTCGCGGGCACCCTGCGCGGCACCGGCCTCGCCGACGGGGTGACCCCCGTGATCATCGAGTCGGTCGCGCTGCAGGCCCCGGAGCGGCGGCGCAACGAGCCGCGCGTCACGCTGTTCGCCGCCGACCCGGCGCGCATGGCGGGCTTCGGTGCGATCCGCGCGGCCGGCGGCGGGGAGGTCGCGCTCGCCGACCTCACCGGCGACGACGTGTACCTGGACGAGGAGGCCGCCGCCGCCCTGGCGGCCCGCCCCGGGGACCGGCTGCGGATCTTCGCGGGGGCGGCGCCCGCGGAGATCAGGGTCCGCGGCGTGGTGCGCTTCGACGGGGCCGGCGCCGCCGACACGACGGTGCTGATGCCGCTTCGCCGCGCCCAAGCCCTTCTCGGGGTGAACGACCGCGCCAAGTACGTGCTGGTGTCGAACCGCGGCGGGGCGACGTCCGGGGCGGCGCTGTCCCGGGAGGTCCTCGCCCGCCTCGGCCCCGCCCTCGCGCCGCTCGGCCTGGAGGCGACCGCCGTGAAGCGCGACGCGATCGCCGACGCCGACGAGGCGGGCTCCGCCTTCATGTCGTTCTTCACGACGTTCGGCTCGTTCTCGATCGCCGCGGGGATCCTCCTCATCTTCCTGATCTTCGTGATGCTGGCGGCGGAGCGGCGCGGGGAGCTCGGCATCGCCCGGGCGGTCGGCACCCGCCGCGGCCACCTCGTCGAGATGTTCACCTTCGAGGGCGTGGCGTACGACCTCGTCGCGGCGGTCGTCGGCGCGCTCCTGGGCGCCGTCGTCGCCTACGGCATGGTCCTGGCGATGGCGAGCGCGTTCGGGGCGTCGAGCGTGGGGGAGGGGATCCCCGTCGACTACGCCGTCAGCGGCCGCAGCCTGTTCATCGCGTTCGCCATCGGGCTGCTCCTCACCCTCGCCGTCGTCACCGCCGCCGCGTGGCGGGTGAGCCGCATGACGATCAGCGCCGCGATCCGCAACCTCGCGGAGCCCGCCGGCCGGGACCGGCGGCGCGGGTGGCGGTGGGGCGTCGCCGCCGTCGCGGCGGGCGGCG
>JBFLWO010000411.1:0-2655 GCA_040757755.1 Actinomycetota bacterium | reverse complement strand
GCCGCATCGCCGACGGCGACGCGACCGCGCTCAACCAGATCGGCGTCCAGACCCCGCAGGGATTCAACCCGCAGGGCCGCGAGTGGGGGCTCGCGCGCCGCTCGTCCGACGGGGCGTTCCTGGTGATCCAGGGGGAGACCGGCGGCGTCAAGTGGGTCGACCTCATGAAGCAGGGCTTCGAGCCGCTCGACCACACCCACCCCATGTGGGAGGGGCGGGCGATGGCGAAGCCGGGGGCGACGGTCGGCGAGCTCCTCGCCGACCCCGGCATCAACATGGACCGCATCCACGTGATGCCGAGCATCGAGGACCTCCAATTCTGCTCCACGAACGCCCTGGCCGCGCACGAGGTGCACACCCCGTACGTCCACATGGGCGGCGGCCGCATCGGGAACCCCGTCGCGGGGGGCACCGCGCCGACCGTCAGCTTCCGCATCCTGAACGCCGAGATCGTGGGGTGGGCCGACATCTACCTGGTCACCCGCTGCCGCGTGGAGGCGGTGGCCGGCGGGCAGGTGGTGTGGCAGGGGCAGGTCTACGGCTGGGGCGGCGGCATCCCGTTCATGGGCACGGCGCCGCCGCCGCACCTGTCGACGACCCGTCCCACGCAGGGCGCGTACCTCCCGAACAAGTGCCGCCACGTCGCGGGCCTCAACGAGAACCGCCCGCAGCAGCCCGGGGGCGGGGGGCCGTGACCGCGACGCGGTTCGGCGTCCACGAGGTGCGGGGCGACGCCCTCGACGCCCTCGCCGGCGCCCCCACCGCCGACGGCGCGTACACGCTGGCGACGCCGCTCGCGGGGGTTCCGGAGCGGGGCCTGTTCGTGGCGGTCCGCGCCGGGGCGCCCCGCGAGGGCTACCTGGCGACGGTGGGGGTCGCCCAGACCGTCCCCCACGGGGAGCTCCGCGACCGGCTGAGGCTCGACGTGCCCGGCGTCGCCGCGCTCGTCCACGTCGCGCCGCTCGCGCCGGACGCCTGGCACGTCCCCCTCGACGTCATGGTGGAGGAGCTCCCCCACGGGCTGCGGTCCCACGAGTGGGCGGGCGGCGCGGTGCCCGTCGCGACGGCGTGCGACCTGGGCCGCCAGGTCGGCGCGGTCGTCGCGGAGGCCCACCGGCGCGGCGTCACGCTCGCGGGGCTCCGGCCGGAGGCGGTGTACGTCGCGGGCGGGCTGTCCACGCCGCAGGTCACGGGCGTCACGCCGCGCAGCGAACGCTTCTGGGAGACCTGCGGCACCGTGGACATCGGGGTCGCGCCCGCGTTCGGGGACGTGTGGAGCCGGCCGGAGCACCCGCCGGGCGGGGAGCCCGTCCCCGCGACCGACGTGTTCGCCCTCGCCTGCCTCGTCGCGTTCTGGGCGACCGGGGAGCACCCGTTCCCGGGGCGGGGGCCGGGGGAGCAGCAGGCGGCGATGGCGGCCGGCCGGCACCGGGACTGGCGCCTGCCGGAGCCGCTCGCGGCGCTTCTGCACGGGGCGCTCGCCCCCGCGCCGCAGGACCGGCCCCCGATCGGGGAGCTTCTCGCCGGCCTGCGGTAACGGCCGCGGCGGTCCCTACACTTCCCGGGTCGTGGAGCCCGCCGCGCCCGCCACACCGCCCGCGCCCCGCGGGGTGCGCCCCCGCGACGTCCTCGTCGTCGTCGGCATCGTCCTCGCCGTCGGCGCGAGCCTGTGGCTTCTGTGGCTCACGCGCCGGATCATCCTGTGGATCCTCATCGCGATGTTCCTCGCGATGGCGCTGAACCCGGCGGTGGACTTCCTGGTGCGGCGGCTGCGGTTCCGGAAGGTCCTGGCCATCACCACCGTGTACGTGCTGGGCCTCGCCGCCGTCGCCGGCATCGCGTGGCTGTTCATCCCGCCGCTCATCGACGCCGGCCAGCAGCTCGTCGACGACGTCCCCGGCTACGTCGAGGACCTGAAGCAGAACTCGTTCTTCGCGGACCTGCAGGAACGCTACGACCTTCTGACCCGCATCGAGGACGCCGCCACGTCGTTCGGGTCGGGGGTCGGGGCGGGCGACGCCCTCGGCTTCGTGAGCCGGATCTTCACCGGGGTCCTCGGCGCCGTCACCGTCCTGGTCCTCACGTTCTTCTTCCTGATCTACGGGGGGCGGCTGCGCGAGCAGGTCCTCGCCGTGCTGCCGAGCGACGTCCGCGGCCGCTACCGCGGCGTCGCCGACCGGATGTACCGGACGGTGGGGGGCTACGTCACCGGGAACCTGGTGGTGAGCCTCATCGCCGGGGTCGCCGGCTACGTCGCCCTCACGATCATGGGGGTGCCGTCCGCGCTGGCCCTCGCGTTCTGGGTGGCGCTCACCGACCTCGTGCCGCTCGTGGGCGCCACGATCGGCGCGATCCCCTGCGTCATCGTCGCGTTCTTCCAGGGCTGGCCGGTCGGCGTCGCCGCGATCGTGTACTTCCTCGTGTACCAGCAGGTCGAGAACCACCTGATCCAGCCGCAGGTGATGCGCCGCACCACCGAGCTGAACGCCCTGCTCGTCCTGGTCGCGGTGCTGTTCGGGGCGCAGCTTCTCGGCGTGCTGGGGGCGCTCGTCGCGATCCCCGTCGCCGGCATGATCATGATCCTGGTGCAGGACTGGATCGAGCACCGGTTCCGGGCGCGGGGCCTGCCGGGCCTCACGCTCGACCGGCCGCCCG
>JBFLWO010000410.1:0-2656 GCA_040757755.1 Actinomycetota bacterium | reverse complement strand
GCGGTCGTCGCCGCGGTCGCGCTCGCCGTGGCGGCGGCGCTCCTCGCCTCCCCCGCGGCGGCGGCCCGTGGCGGCGGCAGCGGCCAGCTGCACGTGGTGTCGCAGGGCACGGCCTACGTCGACGTGCAGGGCCGCGTCGTCGCGCTGGGCGTGCTGCCGCAGCCGTCGCGGCTCGAGGTGAAGGGCCGGCCGGGCGCGTTCCGCGTCACCGTCGACGGCGAGGTGCAGCGGCCGAACCGCCGCGGCCTCGTGCGGCTCCTCACCGCCGGGCGCTTGTTCGTGCAGTCGATCGCGCCCGTCCGGATCCGGATCCAGGGGGCCGACCTGGACGTGTCGTTCGCCGGCCGCGGCCAGGCGTTCCTGTCCGGCGCCGGCACGTACTCCCTCAACGGCAGCGCGGACGAGCCGTGGCCGGGCACGCCGATCCTCATCAAGCCGACGCCGCGGCGGGGCCGGGGGCAGGGACAGACCCCCACCACCTCCACCAGCACGCGGGGGTGACCCGCCCCGGCCGGGTGACGGACGGTCGCACTCTCCCGGCGGCGGCACTAGCATGCGTTCCCGATGCCACCCCGGGACGACCGCCCCCTCGTGCTCATCATCGAGGACGAGGAGAACATCGCCTCGTTCGCGCGCATGTACCTGGAGGCGGCCGGCTTCCGGGTGCTCCACGCGCCGCGCGGCGACGAGGGCCTGCAGATGGTCGAGGACCACAGGCCGTCGCTCGTGGTGCTGGACCTGATGCTGCCGGGCGTCGACGGCTACGAGGTGACCCGCCGGCTGCGCCAGGGGGACGGCACGCCGCAGACCCCGATCATCATGCTCACCGCCCGCGACGACCCGGTCGACAAGGTGGTGGGCCTGGAGCTCGGGGCCGACGACTACCTCACGAAGCCGTTCAACCCGCGGGAGCTCGTCGCCCGCGTCCGGGCGGTGCTGCGGCGCAGCGAGGCGCCCCCGGTCGGGCCCGCCGCCGCCGACGCCCCCGTGCTGGAGATCGACGGGCTCCGCATCGAGGTGGGTCCCCGCGAGACGTTCGTGGCGGGCGAGCCGGTGTCGCTCACCCCGAAGGAGTTCGACCTGCTCGTCGCCCTCGTCGAGAACCGGGGCCTGGTCCTCACCCGGGAGCAGCTGCTGGAGCGGGTGTGGGGCTACACGTTCCTGGGCGACAGCCGCACGATCGACGTGCACGTGCGGCAGCTGCGCAAGAAGCTGGGCGACGCCTGCCCGATCCAGACCGTGTGGGGCACCGGCTACAAGGTTCCCGGCAAGAGGTAGCGCGGTGACGGCGCGGCGGCCGCGTCCGTGGCGGACCCTGTGGGGTCGCCTGGCGCTCGGCACCGTCGCGGGCCTCCTCGTCGCCGCCCTCGTCGTGGGGATCACGGCGTCGGGCCTCGCCCGCCGGCAGGGGGAGCGGGCGGCGCGCGACGAGTTCGACCGCCAGGCGGTGGAGCTCGGCCGCATCGTGAGCCGGCAGGCGCAGTCCGCGGCCGACGCGGGCCGGGAGGTGCGCGTACCGAACGTCGAGGCCCTCGTCGGCCCCGGCACGGAGCTTCGCTACGACGGCCTCCCCCTGAACCCGGGGTCGCCGGAGCCCCTGGCGCCCGCCCCCGCGTCGGTGACGTCGCGCATCGACGCGGGCCGCCTCGATCGGGACGGGCTGCAGCGGGTCGACGTGGTCGACACCGGGGGGGCGCGGACGTTCGCGACGGCGGTGCCGCTCACGATCGGAGGGGTCCTGTACGGGACGATCGTGGTGTCGCGCCCCGCCAAGGAGTTCTCCGTCACCCTGGGGGACGTGCTGCCGCGCATCGCGGCGGCGACCGGCCTGGGCCTCATCGTGGGCCTCGTCGTGATCCTGTGGGCGACGCGCCTCGCGATGCGCCCCCTGCGGGACATGGAGGAGGCGACGGCGCACGTCGCGGAGGGCAACCTGGGCATCACCCTGACGCGGGGCGGCCCGGAGGAGCTCGACACGCTGGCGGCGGCGTTCAACGAGATGGTGGCGCAGCTCCGCCAGCGCGACCGGATGGCGCGGGATTTCCTGATGCAGATCACCCACGACCTGCGCACCCCGCTCACCGCGATCCGCGGGCACGCGCAGGCCCTCGCGGACGGGGTGGTGCCGGGCGACCGGCAGGCCCGCTCGTTCGACGTGATCGCGTCGGAGGCGGAGCGGCTGGAGGGGCTCGTCGCCGACCTGCTGGACCTCGCCCGCATCCAGGCGCACCGGTTCCGCCTCGAGCTGGCCGACGTCGACGCCGCGGAGCTCGTCGACCGGGCGGTGGACGCGTTCGCGGCGCAGGCGGAGGCCGGCGGCGTGACCCTGCACGGCGCCTCCGGGGACCTGCCCGTCATCGTCACCGACGCGGCCCGCGTCCGGCAGATCGTCGCGAACCTGATCGAGAACGCCCTGCGCTGGACGCCCGCGGGGGGCACGGTGCGGGTGGAGGGCGGGCCCCGGCCCGGCGGCGGCGTCGCGATCGACGTGTCCGACACGGGGCCCGGGATCGCCCCGGCGGACCGGGAGGCGGTGTTCGAGCCGTTCCGCTCCCACGAGACCCCGGACGGCCTGCGCGGCACCGGGCTGGGCCTCGCGATCTCCCGGGAGCTTGCCCGGGCCCTGGGCGGGGACCTCGCCGTCTCCGCCGCCGAC
>JBFLWO010000409.1:0-2656 GCA_040757755.1 Actinomycetota bacterium | reverse complement strand
CGGCCGGGCCGGCCGCGGGCCCGTGCCCTCGCCACCCCGGCGCTCGACGAGGACACCCTCACCATGGCGTTCGAGGCGGCGACCGAGGCGCTCGCAGGGCAGGCGGCCCCGTCCGCGGTGGTCACCCTGTCCCTGTCGCCGCCGTTCGGGCTGCGCAAGCTGTCCGCGACCCTGTCCCGGGCCCTGGGCCTGCCGGACGAGACCGTCGGCTACGACGTCGCCGGTCACGCCGGCAGCCTGCTCGACGCCCTCGAGCTCGCCGGGGGCCTCACCCAGAACGGCTCCACCGCCCTCGTCGTCGTCGCCGACCACCAGGTCAGCTACGAGGACCGGGTGTGCGACATGCTCTCCGCGGGCGGCGCCACGGCCCTGCTCGTCGGCTCGTCCGGCGGCTTCGCCACGCTCGGCCCGGTCGCCCGGGCGTCGAGCGAGGTGTACGACGTGTGGCGTCTCGGCACGGAGCCGGAGGCGCGCTACCGCCTCGAGGTCCTGTTCGACGCTTACGCGAAGGCCGCGAAGGGCGCCCTCGCCGGCCTGGAGCGCGCCACGGAGCGGGCCACGTCCGGCTACGCGGCGCTGTGCGCGTCGCAGCCGCACCCCCAGACGCTGCGGGCGTTCGGCCGCCTCGGCGTCACCGAGAAGCAGCTGGCCGGCACGAGCTTCGTCGGCGACATCGGCAACCTGGGCGCGGCGTCGCTCGGCCTCGCGCTCGCGCTCGGCCTCGACGGGGCCCGCAAGGGCCAGAGCCTCCTCGCGTTCGGCTACGGCGGCGGGGAGGGCATCGCCCAGTCGATCGAGATCACGAAGGCGCCGCCCAAGATCGGCATCGGCGACCGGGTCGCCGCCGGCGAGGCGATCTCGCTCGGCACCTACTACCGCTGGACCAAGGGCCGCCAGGTCGAGCCGCACTAGGCCCGCCCGGCAGGACCTGGCCTAGCATTCTGGGAGCACCCGCCGCGAGCGGCGGGCATCACGAGTCAAGGAGAGCGCGATGCGCGTCGGCGTACTCGGCATCGGGAAGACGCCCCACAAGATCCAGCACGACAAGTCCCTGCGGGACCTGATGGTCGATGCCGGGCGGCTCGCCATGGACGACGCGGGCGTCAGCCCCCGTGACGTCCAGGCCCTGTACCTCGGCAACGCGGCCTCCGGCGGGTTCAACTACGAGAGCTCCGTCGCCCTCATGGCGGCCGACCACCTGGGCCTCGTCCCCTCCCCGGCGATCCGGGTCGAGGCGGCGTGCGGCACCGGCGCGTGGGCCGTGCACCTCGGCTGCATGGCGATCCTCTCCGGCCTCTACGACACCGTGATGGTGATGGGGGCCGAGAAGATGAACGACCTCGCCACCGTCGAGGGCACCACGGTGATCGCGCAGGCGGCCGACTCGAAGGAGGAGTACTTCTCCGGCCTCACGTTCCCGTCCGGCGTGGCCCTCACCGCCCGCAAGTACATGCAGGTGTACGGCTGCACCGAGGAGGACCTCGCCTGGGTGTCGGTCAAGAACCACCACTACGGCGCCCGCAACCCGTACGCGCACCTGCGCTTCGAGTGCGACGTCGACGCCGTGATGCGCAGTGCGAAGGTCGCGGACCCCCTCAAGCTGTACGAGGTGTGCCCCATGACCGACGCCGCCTCCGCTCTCGTCCTGTGCCGGGAGGAGATCCTCCGGGACCAGCCCGACAAGCCGCAGGTCTTCATCACCGCCACCTCCATGGGCACCGGCACGTGGTACGCCGCGTCCGACACCCTGCAGGACGCCTACGACCTGCTGAACAAGCCGGCGCAGCGGGCGTACGCGATGGCGGGGATCACGGCGAAGGACGTGGACGTCGCCGAGATCTACAACTCGTTCGCGATCCAGGAGCCGCTGGGCGTCGAGGCCCTCGGCTTCGCGGAGATGGGCGACGGCTGGAAGGGCGCGAAGGACGGCTCCACCTGGATCGACGGCGAGGTCGCGATCAACCTCTCCGGCGGCCTGCTGTGCAAGGGCCACCCGCTGGGCGCGACCGGGTCGACGCAGGCGGTGGACGTGGTGGAGCAGCTGCGTGGCACCGCCCCCAAGGACATCCAGCGCGCGGACGCCGGGATCGGCATCTCCGCGTGCCGTGGCGGCCCGGGCGCCGTCGCCGCCATCCACATCTACCAGCGCCTGGAGGGCTGACATGACGGTGTCCGCGATCGAGTTCTCCCGGCTGGGCCCGCCGAAGCTCGTCCTGCACGGGATGCGCTGCACGAGCTGCGGCACGCTGCACCCGTGGTGGGAGAAGTACACGTGCGAGGCGTGCAAGGGGCGGGACCTGGTGGAGGAGCGCCTCGCCGGCACCGGCGAGCTCGTCAACTACACCGTCGTGTACTACCCGCCGCGGGACTTCCTGGGCCAGGAGCCGTACGTGGTGGGGCACATCGCGATGGACGAGGGCGTGAACCTGCCCGCCCCGGTCGTGGGCCTGTCCCCCGACGACGTCACCGTCGGCACCCGCGTCAAGGCGACGCTGCGCCGGATGAAGCTCGGCCACGAGGGCGACATCTACTACTCGCAGAAGTTCGTCGTGGACCCGAACCCGCCGAAGGCGAAGCCGAAGCGGGCGAAGGCCACCGCCGCGAAGGGCCGCGCGAAGAAGTGATCACCGTCTCGGGGCCGCCGGCGCCGCCGGCG
>JBFLWO010000408.1:0-2658 GCA_040757755.1 Actinomycetota bacterium | reverse complement strand
GAGGCCGGGGTGTACAGCGTCGACCCGGTGAGCCCCGTCACCGCCCGGCGGGAGGCGCTCGGCCGGGAGGGCGTCGTCGCGGCCGAGTGGTCCCTGGCCCGGGCGTCCGCCGCCACCCCGCCCGGCACCGCGGCCCTCGCGCTCCTGCCCGTCGAGGACCCGTCCGACCCGCTGTTCCCGTCCCAGTGGTCGCTGCGCCCCGACCGGCTGTGGCGCCCCGGCCTCACCGGCACCGACACCCGGCCGCGCATCGCGATCCTCGACGGCGGCATCGACAAGGACCACGAGGAGTGGCGCGGCGCGTCCTCGCCGCTCGTCGACCCGTACTCCAGCTGGCAGCGGCGCACCGGCGCCGACGACTGGGGGCGCAGCGGCCACGGCACGCACGTCGCCGGCATCGCCGCGGCGCCGGCGAACGGGGTGGGCGTCGTGGGGGTCGCGCCCGCGCGGGAGGGGTCCGCCCCCGTCATCCCCGTGCAGATCGCGGACCGCGACGGGAAGAGCACGGACGAGACGATGATGGAGGGGATCCGCTGGGCGGTGCGCCACAAGGCGAAGGTGATCAACATCTCCGCCGGCGGCCCCGGGTTCTCCCGCGCCTTCCAGCGCACCGTCGACTGGGCGTTCTCGAACGGCGCGCTGATCGTCGCGTCCGTCGGCAACGAGGGTGACGACACGAACGTGCTGAACTACCCGGCGGCCTACGCCCACGTCCTCGGCGTCGGCGCGGTGTGCGACGAGCAGGCGGCCCCGCCGGACTGCCCCACCCCGTACGGCCTGGCGCGGTTCACGAACCACAACCGCTCCCTCGACGTGCTCGCCCCCGGCGTCGACATCCTGTCGAGCGTCCCGGTGCGGGTGCACGACAACGAGGTGAACCCGGGCTACGCGGTGAAGGACGGCACGTCGATGGCCGCCCCGTACGTCACGGGCGTCGCCGCGCTGGTGTTCGGCACCCACCCGGACGCGAGCCCCTACCAGGTGATGCGCCAGATCCAGAACACCGCGACGGACCTCGGCCCGCGCGGCCGCGACGACCGCACCGGCTACGGGATCGCGAACCCGGAGGCTGCGGTCACCTACCCGCTGCCCGCCGACGACCCGGGGGAGTCGAACGACGACGTCGCGGCCGTCGCGAGGAAGAAGGACCTGAACGGGTCCGCCGCGCCCCTCGTGGTGAACGCCCGGGTGGACCGCCTCGACGACGCCGAGGACGTCCTGCCGATCACGCTCCGCGCCGGGGACCGCGTCACCGCCCGGCTCACGTACACGCGCGGGTTCCTCAACCTCTACCTGTGGCAGCCGGGCACGAAGACCGTCGCGACCACCGTGCGCGGCAACGTGCGGCGCAACCTCGTGGCGTACTCCGGGGTGCTCGGCGCGAAGGAGCAGGTGCTGTCGGCGCGGGTCCGCACGAGCGGCCGCTACTACGTCAACGTGTTCGCGCGGCGCGGCGGCTCCCTCTACACGCTCACCGTCGAGCGCACGAGGTAGGGTGCCGGCCGTGACCGGGCCGCACCTCCTCGTCGAGTACGACTACGTCGAGGACATCCTGGAGCGGCGCGGCCCGTTCCGGGAGGAGCACCTCGCGCGGCTGCGCCAGGCGAAGGACCGCGGCCTGGTGCTGGCCGCGGGCGCGGTGGGCGACCCGCCCGTGGGCGCGGTGATCGTCCTCACGGACGACCGCCGGGCGGCGGAGGAGCTGGTCGCCGCCGACCCGTACGTCGTGAACGGGCTGGTCACGGGCTGGCGGATCCGTCCCTGGAACGTCGTCGTCTGACGCGGCGCCCCGCGGTGCCCCCGGCTGCCCGCGAAGTGCGCGTGTAGCCTTGCCCGCGGTGCCCTCCCGACTGCGACTCCCCGCCCTCCTCGCCGCCGCGGCCGCCGCGGCGGTCGCCGTCACCGGCTGCGGCTCGTCCGGCGGCGACGATGCCGCGTCGACGCCGATGACGACGACGGAGCACCACGCCGGCGGCGCGGAGTCGGCGTCCGCCGAGATCCTGTTCCCGCCCGCCCCCGCCCCGGCGCTCGGGGTGAAGGACCACCTGGGGCGCACCGTGACGACGCGGCAGTTCCGCGGCAAAGCCCTGTTCGTGACCTTCGTGTATGCGCGCTGCCCGGACGTGTGCCCGTTGATCGTCGCGAACTTCCGGAGGACGCTCGACCGGCTCGGCCCGGCGCGGGCGGCGAAGGTCGCGATCGTCGCGGTGTCCGTCGACCCCGAGGGCGACACGCCGGCCATCGTCTCCGGCTACCTGAAGCGGATGCGGATGACCGGGCGGATGCAGTGGCTCGTCGGCGGCCGGGCGGAGCTCGAGCGGCTGTGGCTGCGGTGGGGCGTCGCGACGCGCGTCCCGAAGGACAACCCGGAGCTCGTCGAGCACGCCGCGCCGATCTACGGCGTCGACGCGTCCGGCACGATCACGACGATCTACGACTCGTCGTTCCGCGCCGGGGACCTCGTCGCCGACTTCGGCCGCCTGACACAAGGCTCGTAGCGCCGGGCCGCTTCGGGTAACCCGCACCCCCGGACGCGGATTCCCCGCAGCCGGGAGCAGTTCCGATAGCCCGGGAAGTTCGGCGCCGGCGGGGCGCGCGAGGGTTCCGTGCGCCGCCCCCGCCGTCGATCATCGGGGCGTGGCCGCAGAGGCGGCCCCC
>JBFLWO010000407.1:0-2676 GCA_040757755.1 Actinomycetota bacterium | reverse complement strand
GGCGCGAAGCCGCGCGTGCTCCTGCTCGACGACGAGCAGGCGGTGGTGCGCGGCCTCGCGTTCAACCTGCGGCGCATCGCGGACCCCGTCACCGCCACCGACGGGGCGACCGCGCTCGAGGTCTTGCGCACGCAGGGGCCGTTCGCCGTCGTGATCTCCGACATGCGCATGCCGGGGATGGACGGCGCCCAGTTCCTCGCCGCCGCACGCGACGTCTCCCCCGACACGGTGCGGCTGCTCCTGACCGGCTTCTCCGACGTGGACGCCGCGGTGTCCGCGGTGAACGAGGGCAGGGTGTTCCGGTTCCTCACCAAGCCGTGCCCGCCGCCGGTCCTGATCTCCTCCGTGGAGATGGCGGTGGAGCAGTACAGGCTCATCACCGCGGAGAAGGAGGTGCTGCGCGAGACGCTGGCGGGCAGCATCAAGGTGCTCACCCAGATGCTCGCCCTGATCCAGCCGATGGCGTTCGGCCGGGCCAGCCGCGTGCGGCAGCGCGCCGTGGAGGTGTGCCACGTGCTGGGGCAGGACTCCTGGCAGGTGGAGCTCGCCGCGATGTTCTCGGAGATCGGCTGCCTGATGCTGCCGCCCGACACCGCCCGCTCCTACTACTCGGGCCGGGCGCTGACCCAGCCTGAGCAGGCGATGATCGACAAGATCCCGGAGCTGACCGACAGCCTGCTCAGCAACATCCCCCGCCTGGAGGGGGTGCGGGAGATCCTGCGGTCCCTGCGCCGCGCCGACGTGGACCCGCCGTGGGGGGCACGGCTCCTGCGGGTCATCGCCGAGCTCGACGCCCTCGAGGTGCGCGGCCTCGACCGCGCCACGATCGTCGCGACGCTGCGCAGCCCCCCGGGGCGCCACGACCCGGAGATCCTCGGCGCGATGGAGCGCCTGCTGCGCGGGCCGTGGAGCTGCGACCAGTTCAGCGGCCAGCTCGCGCCGCGGCTGCGTCAGGTGACGCTGCTCGAGCTTCCGGAGGGGGCGACCCTGGCCCGCGACGTCATGTCCATCACCGGGCAGCTCCTGCTCGCCCGCGGCTTCGAGATGACCCCCGCCCTGCGGGAGCAGCTGATGCTGCTGTCACGCCACGTGGAGATCCAGCAGCCGCTGTGGATCATCGACCAGTAGCGCGGCGGCGCCCCGCCGGGGGCGCGCCGAGCTGAAGCACCCGCGGCGGCTCGTGCTCCACCTGCAGGGTGGTGTGCGTGATGCCGAACTCCCGGGCGAGCAGCTCGTCCAGTTCGCGGCGGCGCTGGTGGCAGTCCTCGTCGCCGCCCACCGTCACGTGGGCGGACAGGGCGGGGAACCCGGAGGTGATCGTCCAGATGTGAAGGTCGTGGACGTCGACGACGCCGGGTGCCGCGACCATCCGCCGCCCCACCTCCTCCGCGTCGATGCCCTCCGGCGTCGCCTCCAGCAGCACGCCGAGCGACTCGCGCAGCACCCGCCACGACCCGGCGAGGACGAGCACCCCGATGAGGACGCCGACGAGGGGGTCCGCCTGCCGCCACCCCGTGCCGAGGACGAGCGCCGACGACGCGATCACCCCCACCGACCCGGCGAGGTCGGCGACGAGGTGCAGGGCGGCGGCGCGCGTGTTGAGGCTCCCCCCGCCGGCGCGGCGCAGGATCGCGATGCCGGCGAGGTTCACGGCGAGGCCCCCGGCGGCGACGGCGAGGGTCGGCCCGCCCCGCACCTCGGGCGGGTCGCCGAGCCGCCCCGCCGCCTCGATGAAGATCCACAGGGCGATCGCGACGAGCGCCACCCCGTTCGCCAGCGCGGCGAGGATCTCGGCGCGGCGCCAGCCGAACGACAGCCGCGGCGTGGCGGGCCGGCGGGCGAGCCGGAACGCGACGAGGGCGAGGGCGAGGGACCCGGCGTCGGACACCATGTGGCCGGCGTCGGCGAGGAGCGCGAGGCTGCCGAACGCGAGGCCGCCCACCACCTCCGCCGCCGCGTACGCCACCACGAGGACGAGCACGGCGGTGAGCGCCCGGGCGTCGGCGGCGCGGTGATGGTCGTGGTGGTGGTGGTCGTGGCTCACCGTCTGCGTCCTCCCGGGGGGCCGGCGCCGCGCCGGGGTCACCGTCGAGTCTCGCAGGCGTGCGCGACGGATCCCGGGTCAGGACGGGCCGGCGGGGAAGTCCTCCGCCCCGGCGGTCGCCCCGGCGTCCTCCGCGATCCGGGTGAGCGGCACGTCCGGGTCGGCGAGGTCCGCGTCGTCGACGCGGGCGCCGGAGCGGATCAGCGCCTGGATCGTGTCCGCCACGTCCCACACGTTCACGTTCATGCCGGCGAGGAGGTGCGGGCCGCGCAGCCAGAACGCGATGAACTCGCGGGAGGCGGGGTCGCCGCGCAGCACCAGGCGGTCCGCCCCGTCCGCGAGGCCCGAGTACTCCATCCCCACGTCGTACTGGTCGGAGAAGAAGTACGGGACGCGGTCGTACGACACGACCTGCCCGAGCATGGCGCGGGCCGCGGCGGGCCCCTGCTCCAGCGCCGTCGCCCAGTGCTCCACCCGGATGCTGCGCCCCAGGAGGGGGTGGTGGGCGTTCGCGACGTCCCCGGCGGCGAACACCCCGGGGGCGCTCGTCTGGAGACGCTCGTCCACCACGACGCCGTTCCCCACCGCGAGCCCCGCCCCGGCGGCGAGCTCCGCCCGGGGCGTCACCCCGA
>JBFLWO010000406.1:0-2678 GCA_040757755.1 Actinomycetota bacterium | reverse complement strand
CCGTGGCGGACTTCACCATCCCGGCGCCCGTCGGTCGTGCGTCGAGCGCAGGGGCGACGGGCGACTCGGGACGCGCGCGCGACGCCATCTCCTGCGCGGCCGCGGGCGGCGCAAGCCCTCGCGTCTCGGCACGATCGAGATGCCGCCGCTGCGCTCCAGAACCGCGTACGTGATCTGCATGACGAGTGGCCGCAGCGCATCGACTGGGACACCCGGTTCGAGACGTTCGACGAACGGGGCCTCGCCTTCGTCTCCCAGGAGCGCCTGCAGGACGGCACGGACAGCAGCTTCTCCATCCTCACCTCCCCCGACGGGGAGGACGCGTAAGGCCGGAGCGCCGGCCCCCCGCGACGCGACGGATCGAGGGTCGGATGACGCGACGGCGAGGGCCCTGCGCGACACGCTGGAGGAGCTTCCGCCACCCACGGCGCGGCCGGCTCCGCCGAGCATTCGGCGTACCCATGGCGTTTTCGGCAGCGGCCGGTATGGGAACCCTGTGGGTGCCGAGCGCGCGACAGCGCGTGACGCCGGGGCCCGGTGGCCCCGTGGACGCCCGCACGGAGCGGGCAGGGGAGGTGACACGATGTCGATGGTCGTGAGGGAGGGAACCCCCCCGATCCCCGTCCTGTACGGGGACTGGGCGGAGTGGCGGGAGCTGCGCCTTCAGGATGCTGTGCTCGGCGATCCCGCCCCGGGCGCGGCGGGCACGCAGGACGCGTGGATCGCCGTCTTCTGCCCCACCTGCTGGGGGCAGGGCCGCTATCTGGAGCCGGCGCAGAACGGTGAGGGGCTCGTGCCCCGCACCTGCCCGGCGTGCGAAGGGACGGGAGCGGTCCCCGGCTGACCGCGGGAGTTGGGGCGGCCCGGACCGGAGGGAGGCGTGCGGTCCGGGCCGCCGAGAATCGCGCCGCCGGCGCCTGCCGGCGGGTGACGCTCAGCGCAGGAGCCGCCGGCGGCCCCCCGTGTTGGCGGCGACCGCCCCCCAGATCGCGAGCAGGGCGACCGCACCGATGATCGCCGCGACCCACGTCGACACGTCGAAGAACTCGTCGATCGGGTCGCCCAGGCCGAGGCCGCGTGCGACGAACCCCGCGGCGAGGGCCCCCGCGATGCCGACGATCGTCGTCACGACGCCGCCGCCGGGCCGGTCCCCCGGAGTGATGGCCCGCGCGACGATGCCGGCGAGCAGGCCGAGGATGATCCACCCGATGATGCCCATGTCCGTTCTCCGTGCCCGACATCCCGCGCCGCGCGTGCCCGTCCATCCGCCGCACCGGACCCGTCCGGGGGCTGGGCGTGCGGAGACCCGCGCGACCGCGGCGGCCGGTGCGTGACGAGCTGCGCCGCGCACCGGCCACCTCGATCGTCGCGCGCACCGCGGAGCCGGGTGATGCGTGCGGGACAGCTACCCCCCGCGGCGGTGCCCGAACCCGGCTACCAGCGAAGGAACGCGGCGATGCCGCCGTCGGGCGCCAGGGCGTCCGCGGCGGCGCCCGTGACGACGGTGACGTGCCCGGAGGTACCGATGACGGCGCCGGCGACGGCCTCCGCGAGGTCGTCGACATGCCGAAGCTCCGCCGGGTCGACGCCGGGCGGCACCTCGTCGCCGGCCGCCATGCGCCCGCCGGGTGCCCGCACGCCGGGGAACGCGCGCCGCGGGTCGATGAGCACCCGCTCCACGCGGCCCTCCGCCAGCGACGCGAGGGTCTCGGACAGCCCCACCACCGCGGCGCCCCCCGACCGCGCCGCGTCCCCGGCCTGGCGCACGAGGGCGACCTGGCGCCGCTCCCGCGCCCGGGCGAGGAGCGGCTCCACCATGCGGGCGACCTCCGCGTCGGAGCGCCACTCGATCACGTCGCCGGTCACGATCGTCTCCCGGCCGGGCCGGTCAGGCAGCGCCGCCGTCAGCGGACCCGTCATGCGGGGGTCCCCGGACACCACAAGCACGTCCCACCCGTGCGTCGCGTCGAGCGGCGCGAGCCACTCGACCGTGCCGGCCACCATGCGGGCCTGATGCTCCTCGAGCCGCCGGTCGAACAGGTCCCGCTGCGGGGCGGAGGACTGGGGGGTGGAGCGCCCGGCGGGGCCCGACAGCGGGCGCCAGTCCCCGGTCGGCTCGAACAGCCGCTCGTGGGCCAGCGTGCGGGAGGTGCCGAGGCGCCACTCCACGGCCCGCACCCCCTCCCGCGCCACCGTCACGACACCGGCGGGGCGGCCCGCCTCGACGGCGGCGAGGAGCGGCAGAAGATGCGGCGTGTCGTTGAACGCGACGTGGTCGGGCAGGGGCTGCTGGATCGCGACGTGCAGCACCTGCCCGCCCGCCACGGCCGCGACGATGCCGCGGCCGCGGCCGTCGGCGCGGGGGGCGAGCAGGCGGGCGAGCTCCGGCTCCAGCGCGTCGAGGCGCGCGTGGACCGCCGTCCACCGTCCGTGCGGCTGCCCCGCCTTCACCTCCTCGCGCAACGCGCGCAGGCGGTTGCGTATCGCGATCGCGAACGGTGGGCGTGAGCCGGTCATCCGGTCCGGCGCCGCATCGACGTACACGGTGATGACGCCCACCGGGTCCTGCAGGCGGGCGATCTCGAGGAGGGGGAGCTCCTGGCGGGCGGTCACGGGACGCCCGGGCCGGGGCGTCGCGGCGCCGGCGGTTCCGCCGGTGTGCGCGGGGC
Source organism: Actinomycetota bacterium (assembly GCA_040757755.1). Taxonomy (GTDB): domain Bacteria; phylum Actinomycetota; class Thermoleophilia; order Miltoncostaeales; family Miltoncostaeaceae; genus JBFLWO01. Next base: position 9 of record JBFLWO010000406.1, on the reverse strand, counting down.
CGCACACGG
>JBFLWO010000405.1:0-2679 GCA_040757755.1 Actinomycetota bacterium | reverse complement strand
ACGCGAGGCGCGGCGGCGGGCCGCGTCGTCCGACAGGAGGGACTGGAGGGCCGCGGCGGTGGACGCCGGGTCACGCGGCGGCACCAGGCGCCCCGCCTCCGGGCCGACGAGCTCGGGGAGTCCGCCGACGCGGGTGGCGACCACCGGCAGGCCCGCCGCCATCGCCTCCGCCGTGACGATGCTGAAGCTCTCCCCCGACACCGACGGGGCGCAGAACACGTCGCCGGCGCGGAGGATCTCGTCGCGGCGACGGTCGTCGACGTAGCCGTGGGCGCGGATCCGCTCCAGCGGCAGGCCGGCGACGCGCGCCGCCCGCAGCGCGTCCGGGCCGACGCCGACGAGGTCGAGGGTCGGCCGGCCCGGCAGACGGGCGAAGGCGTCGAGGAGCACCGGGACCCCCTTTCGCGGGTCGGGGCGGCCGACGAACACCACCCTCCCCTCCCCCGCCGCGCGCCGCTCCCGCGGCTCCGGGCCCGCGTCGATGCCGTTCGGCACGATCAGGTACTCCCCGGGGCACGTCGCCTCCACGTGCCGCCGGGCCGCCTCCGACACCGCGACGCGGACGTCGAGGTGGGCGAGCGCCGCCCGGCAGAACGCGCCGAACACCCGGTACCACCCCGGGGCGTCGGCGTAGCGGTGGAACGTGCCGACGAGGGCGCCGGGCCCGGCGAGGAGCGCCGCGAGGCTGACCGCCGGGATGACCGGCTCGTGCAGGTGGACGACGTCGAATCCGCCGCGCCGCAGGAGTGCCAGGACCCGGCGGGCGGCCGCCGGGGCGAGGGCGACCGGCACCACGGAGCCGTTGTCCCGGATCGGGACGGTCGGGCCGACCGCGTGCACCGCCGGCCCCGGCACCGGGCCGTCGGCGGGGGCGATCACCTCCACCCGGATGTCACGGTCCACGAGGGCGCGGGCGAGGCCGCGCACGTGGCTCTGCACACCCCCCGGGGAGGTCCAGGAATACGGGCAGACGAGAGCCACGCGCATATCGATCACGGTCCCTCCGCATGGGTACCCCCGCGCCCGGGGTCCGCAACCTCCGGGCGTACCCGGGCCCCGCGCGGGGAACAAGAGGGACGATGTGCATCGCCGCGGAGATCCGCTGGATGCGTGCGACGGCCCGCGCCGCCCTGGAGGCCGGCTGGCGGGAGGGGGTCACGGCGTCCGGCGTGGGGTACCGCTACACGCGGCCCGCCCCCCGCTACCCGGAGCAGTTCTTCTGGGACTCCTGCTTCCACGCGGTGGCGTGGAGCCGGCTGGACCCCGCCCGGGCGCGCGCCGAGCTGCGGACCCTCGTCGCGGCGCAGCGCCCCGACGGCCTGATCGGCCACACCGTCTTCTGGGGGCGGCCCGTCCGGTGGTCGCGCGCCCACCTGTACAACGTGGTGAGCCGCGGGGACGGCGCCACCTGGACGATCCAGCCCCCGTTCCTGGGGTGGGCGTGGGCGGAGGTGGCGGCCCGCTCGCCGGACGACCCCGGCTTCGCTGCGGAGGGGATCGCCCCCATCGCCGCCTTCCACGAGTGGCTGGAGCGGGAACGCGGCGACGGCGACGGGCTCGTGGGCATCCTCCAGCCGGACGAGTCCGGCATGGACGCGAGCCCCGCCTACGACCGGCCCCTGGGCCTGCGGGCGCACCCCCGCCCCGGCTTCCTCGCCGTGGTGCGCTTCAACCGCCGGCGGCGCTACCGGTACCGCGACGTCGTCGCCGACGGCGGCTTCCACGCCGTCGACGTCCTCGTGAACACGGCGCTCGCGCTGTCCTGGGAGGGGTTGGCGCGCCTCGGCCACCCCGCCGCGCGTGAGCGGGCGGAGCGCGTGACCCGATCCCTCGTCGACCGCCTCTACGACCGCTCCCGCGGCCTGTTCTTCGCCGAGGGGCCGGACGGCCGGCCTCTTCACGTCTCCACCTGGGCGGCGCTCGCGCCGCTCGCCCTCGACGGGCTGCCCGACGACATCGCCCGCCGCCTCGTCGACGAGCACCTCCTGCACCCGCGCCGCTACTGGCTGCCGTACCCGGTGCCCAGCACCTCCGCCGAGGAGCGGACGTTCCGGCCGGGGCGCATCGGCCGGGTCGCGCCCCGGTACTGGCGCGGCCCGACGTGGCTTTTCTCCACCGTCCCCCTCCTCATCGGGATGCTTCGGCTGGGCTACCGGGACGCCGCTACGGACCTCGTCCTGCGCACCGCACGCCTGGTGCGGCGCTCCGGCTTCCGCGAGTACTACAACCCCTACAGCGGCGAGGGTCTCGGCGCCGGGCCGTTCGCGACGAGCGCGATCGCCCTCGATGCGCTCGAGCGCGTCGCGGCGGTGTCGTGAACGCCGCCCCCGTCCCGCGTCCGCGCGGCCCCGCGCTCCGCCGGGCCGCCGCGCTCGCCGCCGTCGCCGCCGTCGCGACCCTCGCCCTGCTGCACGTCGACGAGGTCGCGGACGCCGTCCGGGAGCTGGCGGGGGCGCAGGTCGCCTGGGCCGTCGCGTCGGTCGCGGCGAACGTGGCGTCCTCGACGGTGCGGGGCGCCGCCTGGGCCGTCCTCGTGCGGCGCGCCGTCACTGTGCCGCCGCCCGTGCCGTGGGTGGTGTCGGCGTTCCTCATCGGCCAGCTCGGCAACCTCCTCGCCCCGGCCCGGCTCGGCGAGGCCGCGAAGGTCGCCCTGCTGGCGCGGCGCGTGCCCGCGCCGGG
>JBFLWO010000404.1:0-2686 GCA_040757755.1 Actinomycetota bacterium | reverse complement strand
GGGGAGGCGGCGCATCGCCCCCCGGCCGGTCTCCTGCTCCAGGTGGAGGGCGCCGGCGCGCGCGCCGAGCGCGGCGAGCCCGTGCCGCACCGCGATCTCCGCCACCGCCGCCGTCCCCGCCGCCCCCGCCAGCCGCACCCCGACGCCCTGCAGGACCTCGGCGCGGGAGCGGGCGACGCGCTCCGCGTCGAGGTAGGAGGCGCGCACGAGGGCCTGCGCGATGTGCCGGGCGACCCCGGCGAGGTGGCCGACCTCCCCCGCGTCGAACGCCCGCGGCCCGTCGAAGTGCAGGAGCATCGCGCCGAACGCGCGCTCCGCGTCGAGGAGCGGCAGCGTCGCCCGGCGGGCACCCTCCTCGCGCAGCCGGGACGGGTCGCCCTCGCCGGCGGGCCCCGCCTCGAACACGGGGCGGCGGCTGCGCACGACGATCGCCATCGGGTCGCGGCCGTGCAGGTCGACGGTGGCGGGCCGGCCCGGGTTGTCGCCGTGGCGGCTCACCACCCGCAGGGTGCGGCCGTCGGGGGCGAGGACGGCGACGGAGCAGAAGCGGGCGCCGACCGCCTCGCCGGCGGCGGCGGCGACGCCGGCGAAGATATCTCCGCTGGTGGCCGCGGCGCTGAGCGTGGCCGTGATGCGCTGCAGGGCCTGCACCCGCATCCGGGCGGTGCGCTCCTCCCGCAGGAGCCGCGCCCGTTCGAACGCCTGGGCGGCGGTGAGGCCGAGGAGCGACGCGAAGCCGAGGTCGTCGCCGTCCGGCGCCCCGCCGGCCTCCCAGCGGGTGAGGAGCCACCCGACGCGCCGCCCCTCCGCCTCCAGGGCGACGCCGATCACGGCCTTCGGCGCGCCGGCGTCGGGGGGGATGACGCCGCGCAGCTCGTCGCCGCGCAGCACGAACGGGCCGGAGGCGGGGGCCGCGTCCTGCGCCCCGCCGGGCAGCGTGCCGGCGGGGGCGCCGAACGCCAGGAGGTGCTCGCGGCCCGACGGGTCCCGCGTGGCGAGGGTCATTCCGGTGGAGGCGAGCTCGGCGCGGGCCACCTCGTAGATGCGGCGGCCGATGGTGTGCTCGTCCAGGTCGCCGAGGAGGTCGCCGGCGGCGCGGCGCAGGAGCTCCGCGCGGCGGCGGGCCCGTTCGTCGCGCAGGGTGGCGCGGTTGAGGCGGCGGGCGAACAGGGCGGACCCGATGCCGCCGATGAGGGCGGCGACGGCGAGCGCGGAGAGCTCCACGACGAGCGTGCGCCGCGGTGCCGCGAGGGCGTCCCCGGCGGACCGGTCGACCAGCACGAGCCAGCGGCCGGTGGGCGCGGACGCGTACCCCACGAGGCGGCCGCGTCCGTCCTGCAGCCCGGCGGGGCCGTCGAGCACCCCGCGGCGGGTGGCGCGCATCTCGGCGAGGAGCGGCGGGTCGGCGACGGTCGTGAGGAGCCGGATCGGCCCGGGCCCCAGGATGACGTTGCCGTCGCGGTCGGCGATCCGCACGGACGCCTGCTCGAACCGCAGGGCCTCCTGCGCCGCGCCGACCCGGTCGAGGCGGATCCCCGCGGTGAGCACCCCGTTGACGTGTCCGTCGGCGGCGTGGGTGGGGACGGCGAGCACCACCACCGGCGCGGCGGTGGCCCGGCTCACGACGCCCTCGCTGACGTACGGCCCGCCGGTCCTCAGCACCTCGCGCACGTAGCGGCGGTCGCGCAGGTCGAGGGCGGTGGCGGCGCCGCCGGGGCCGGCGCGCAGCGTGCCGCCCGCGTCGATCCACCCCATCGCGCCGGAGAAGTCGCGGGCGGCGGGCCGCACCCGCGCGAGCACGTCGCCGATCCCGGCGGCGTCCCCGGTCGCGAACGGCCCCTGCGCGGCGACGGCGGTGAGAAGCTGGAGGCGCTCCTGCAGGTACCGGTCGGCGTTCGCCGCGGCCGCCACGGCCAGGGCGCGCGTCGAGTCCCGCACCCGGTCGCGCTGATCCTGGTAGCTGCGGACGGAGAACAGCGCCCCGAGGGCGCACAGCGCCGCGAGCACCGGCAGCGCGATCGCGATGAGCCGCGTCCCCGGACCCACCCGTGCCCAGCGTGCCGCGGCGGGCGCGGTGACCCGCCGATGCCGGTCCTCTCCCCCCTTCGGACCAGTCGGAGCGTTCGCGCGTGCCCCTTCCCAGTACGTGACGGATCTCGACTGTGCCAGAGGCCCCGGACCTGGTCAATCGCCGCCGGGCCCGACGGTGCGGGAGGCTGACGGCCCGCGGGCCGAAGCGCGTGCGGGGCGTGTGACGGCCCGGCGTTTCGCGGCCGCGGGGGCCGGGAAGTCCCTGGGTGGTGGGTACCCGACCGACGTGAGAGGAGTGACCCATGCTCATCCTGACCGCGGACGCGGCGGAGGTCATCCGCGACCTCACCGCGCAGGCCTCGTACGCGCAGGGCGGACTCAGGATCTCGGCGCGCGACCTCGAGGGCGGGGGGAAGGGCCTCGAGATCCACCTCGTGGAGGCACCCGCGGAGACGGACGTCGTGGTGTCCCGGGCGGAAGCCCGCGTGTTCCTCGAGCCGGTGGTGGCGCTCGCCCTCGACCGCAAGGTGCTGCACGCCCAGGCGGACGAGGACGAGGACGGGAACGGGGTGAGCTTCCTGATCGCGGAGCAGGCCGGGGGCCCGCCGGTGAACGGGGTCGGGGGTCCGTAGGCGCGCCCCGCCGGGGGCGCGCC
>JBFLWO010000403.1:0-2701 GCA_040757755.1 Actinomycetota bacterium | reverse complement strand
CTTTGCGACGCGCGTCGCGGACGGCACCGTGGGGGAGGTGACCGCCCCGGTCACCTTCCGGCACCCCGACGTGCTTCCCACCGGGCCCTTCGCCCCGCCCGCCTCGAGGTACGCGACCTGCTTCGCCGCCGCGAACAGCTCCGCGTGGGGCAGCCGGTAGGCGGGGAACCCGAGGCTCGCGATCTTCGGATGCCCCTTCGGCCAGAACAGCACGGTGAGCTGCGACGCCCCCGGGCATGCGACCGGGACGGACTTCGCCGCGGCAGGTGCGGCCGCGACCAGGACCGCGGTGCCGGCCGCGACACCAACGCCGATCCGCATGCGCCTCGTCGTGGCCATCGCCGCCTCCCTGGTCGGTGCCGTGGCGCGACGCTATCCGCACCGCAGCGCCTCCGCAACCTCGGCGCATCCCCAGATACTTGCGTCATTTGACTCATTGCGTTACAACACATGCATCGTGACTACGCAAGCATCCTGTCCCGATCACGTGGACTTGGACGTGGGACCCCGCCGCGCGGTGCTGCGCATGGCGGGACGTCGCGTGGCCTCGTTCGCGGTTCGACGTATCGACGCGATGACCCGTCGGCAGGCGGAACAGCTCGCAAGCGACGCGCGCGCGTCGTCACAGCCGCTGCTCGTGGCGTTCGCGCGCTCGTCCCCGGACGCGCGCGCCCTCCTCCGCGAACGGGGTGTGTCCTACGCCGCGGGGGACGGGGAGATCTTCGTGCTCGCGCCCCCGGTGTACGTCGAACGCCCTGCCCGCCGCCGCGTCACCGCGCTTCCCGGCCCCGCGCCGACGACGCCGTTCGCGACGCGTTCGAGCCGCGTTCCGCGGTGGCTTCTCCTGCACGTGGACGAGCGCCCGACGATCCGCCTCCTGTCCCAGGCGGTCGACCTGAGTGAGGCGACTGTCTCCCGTGCCGTCCAGGCCTTGGCGGAGGACGGCCTGGCCGCGGTGCACCACGACCCGGACGACGCGCGGCGACGTCGTGTGCGTGTGCGCGACGCGGGCGCGCTCCTCGACGCGTTCGAGCGCGCCGTCGCCACGCGCCGCCACCGCCGTGTGACCTGGGACGTCGGGGCGCGTGACTCCGAGTCGGCGCTCACCGCGCTTCGCGACGCTGCGACACACCTGGGACTTCCGTACGCGGTCGGGGGAGTGGCGGGGGCCGCATTCCTGCGCCGCGCGGTCGACCCCGCGGACGTGACCCTCTGGATCGCAGCGGACGACGTCGACCGCTGGGCCGGCGAGCTCGTGGCCGCGCCCTCGCGACCGGGACCCGGGCGCATCACCGCCCATCTCGCCGCGGACCCCTTCACCCTGACCCTCGCGACCGAGCACAGCGGGATCCGCGTCGCGGATCCGGTGCAGCTCTACCTCGACTGCCGGCGGTCCGGCGAGCGCGCCCTCGAGGCCGCCGACGCGGTGCGGGAGGAGATGCGATGGTGACCGTGGTCGTCACGCCTACTCCCCTCATGATCGACGCGGCCGAGGTGCTCGACCCTGTCCGCGCCGACGTCGTCGTTATCGGCGCCGTGGCCGTGCAGGTCGCGCTTGACGGGCGCGGCGTCGCGTTGACCCCCACGCGCGACGTCGACGCAGGCGTGCCGACCGAAGCTGTCGATCGGGTCGTCGCGTGTCTCGAGGGGCGAGGTCTGCGGCGGAGCGATGTGGCCCACGAGCGGTCGTTCACCTGGGTCAGGGAGGACCTCAAGGTGCAGCTCCTCCGCCCCTTCCACCCGTTCCCTCGGGGAGCGGCTCGGGGTCTCCCGGTGCAGAACCTGGTCGGCGAGCTCGACGGCTTCCGGCGTGCCGTGGTCTTCGACGGCTCGCCCACCCGGGAGCGGTTCCAGATCGCGAGCCCGGCCGCGCTGGTCGCATTGAAGGGGCAGGCCTTCGGGCGCATGAGGGCTTCCGGCGAGATCGTCGAACGGGACTTCAGCGATGCCGCCCTGCTGCTCGATCGACTCGGGGAGGAGATCGCCGCCGAGGTGGAGGTGCCGTCCCCGATGCAGGCACGCGTGCGTCGCGCGGCGCAGACGCTCCTCGCGGATGAGGCGGCGATCGGCGCGGCCTCCCGGGAGCTCGTTCGCGCCGGCCAGGAGGAAAGCCGTCGGGCGGCCGAGGCGATGGCGCGCCGAGGAGCCGAGCGGTTCCTCCGCAGGCTCGACCGCGGCTCAGCGAATCGATAGCCGGGTCCCGGGCTGGTCGGAGCCTCGATGCGGGGGTCCCGGTTCCCGGGTGTCGCCGGTCAGGGGCGGTTCGGCCCCCCCACGCGGAACCCCACCGCGAGCTCACGGGTGTCCCCCACGGCCCGCGCCGCGATGACGTAGCGGCCGGGGGCGAGGGCGCGGGTGCGTCCCGCCCGGGCGGTCAGCACGAGGACGTTGTCGCCGCGGGCACCGGATCGGGCGAAGCGGGAGACGCGCGCGCCGCCGGGGGAGCGGCGCACCGTGAACACGACGCGGGCGTCGGCGCTCAGGCGGTAGCGCACCCGCACCGTGCCGCGGCCCGGCACGATCCGCGCCTTCGACGCGACGCGGATCCCCGTCACCCGCCCCGGCCGGCGGGCGATCACCGGGGACGCGACGAGCTCGTTCGCGACGGCCCCCGGCTCCGGCTCCCCCGCCCCGAGGAGCGGCACCGGCGACGGCGCCACCCCCAGGGCGCGGGCCGCGTCGAGCCGCGCGCCGGACGCCA
>JBFLWO010000402.1:0-2710 GCA_040757755.1 Actinomycetota bacterium | reverse complement strand
GCGAGGCCGGCGAGCGGCGGGCGCAGCCCGATCGTCCGGGCGCGGCGCTCGAACACCGCGACGCGCGAGCACAGGTTGAAGTAGACGGAGAAGCCCTCCCCCCGGTCGAGCCACGGCTCGGTACCGAAGAGCGCCATCCCGATGAACGTGACGACCGAGTAGGCGATCGCCCCGCGGGCGATCGGTCCCGGCTCGTTGCCGCCCTGGACGACGAGCTCGAACGCGGCGAATCCCAGGAGCCCGGCGATGGCCGGCCAGAAGCCGAGTCGCTCGGGGTACCGGAACGGCGCCCGGAGCGGCCTGCCGGTGACGCGCCGCGCGGTCCAGACCGCGGCGCGCGCGACGGCCCGCCAGGGGTTCAGGGCACGGAAGACGTCGCCGAAGAGAACGCTCGCCGGGACGAGCCCGACCCAGAAGGTCACGTAGACGAAGGTCGGCGCGAGGTTCTGCTCGATCGACTGGCGTCCGGCCAGGCCGCTCCACACGACGATCGCGAGGAGGACCACGCCGACGAGGCCGTAGAGGGCGTCCGCCACGGGCCCTGCGAGGACGCGGCTGACCAGGGGCGGAAGCGGGCGCCACCGGTCCCCGTCGAGCTTCGGCTTGGACCACATGACGCCGAGCGCGACGAACGAGACCACCAGCACCAGCGCCGCCGCCCAGCCGAAGAGCCAGGTCGGGATGGGGCTGTCGACCCGGTCGAAGAAGCCGTGGGCGCTCGCGGTCGCCGGCATCGCCGCCGCCGCGAGGACGGTGACGAGGGTCGCGCCCGCCACGAGGCGGCGACGCCTCCTGGCGGTGAGGGGGGAGCGATGGCTCCCCCTGGCGTCCGGCACGGTCACGGCGCGGGAGTGTAAGGCCCTCCTAATCCCCGGCGCAAGGGTTGCCTCATGGTTTCGGGGGCGCTCTGGGGACGGTCGTCATGGGCCCGCCCGGCGGCCCGCGGATGCCGCGTCGGGCCCGGACCTGGGATGACGCCACCGGATCGGTGCCGTGAGGGCGCCCCCGCGGCGCCGCCGCGCGAGTGGCCGCGCAGAGGCGAGAGAGTGCCGCCCTGTCAGCGGCCCCTAACACCTCACCGCCGCCAGGCATGCCGGACTCGGGGCCCGACGTCCCACTCGAGCCGCGCCGGTCTCGGCCCGCACGACCCGGCGGGGCGCGTCGCGACCCCGCCCGGCAGCCGCGGATGCGGGGAACCCCTCGGGGGTCGGTCAGGCCTCGCCGCGGGCGAACCGGCGCACCAGCTCCCCCACCGCCGCCGGGTCGGCCCGGCCCTGCGTCGCCTTCATCACCTGACCGACGAAGAAGCCGACGAGCTTGTCCTTGCCGCCGCGCAGCTCCTCCATCTGGGAGGCGTTCGCCTCCGCCACGGACCGCACCACCGCGAGGAGCTCCTCCTCGTCCCCGATCTGGGCGAGGCCCCGCTCCTCCACGATCGCCGCCGGGTCACCGCCGGACGCGGCGACCTCCGCCAGCACCTCCTTCGCCACCGGCATGGAGATCGTGCGGGCCCGCAGCAGGCCGACGACCGCCGCGAGCTTCTCGGGGGTCACGGCGCTGCGCCACGCATCCTCCCCCCGCTCCCGCAAGAGCGCCGCAAGCTCGTTGCGGATGAGGTTCGCCGCGGCCTTCGGCTCCCCCGACGCCGCCGCCGCGCTCTCGAAGTAGGCGGCGAGCTGCGGGGTCTCGCTGAGCACCTCCGCGTCCTCCCACGTCAACCCCCAGTCCCGCGCCCACCGGGCGCGGCGCGCCACCGGCAGCTCCGGCAGCGACCCGCGGATCTCGTCGAGCCAGGCGGACGGGGGGTCGATCGGCACGAGGTCCGGCTCCGGGAAGTACCGGTAGTCGTGCGCCTCCTCCTTGCTTCGCAGCGCGTGGAGCGCCCCGGTGTCCGGGTCGAAGTGCAGGGTCTCCTGCACCACGCGCCCCCCGGACTCGAGGAGGTCGACCTGGCGGGCGATCTCGGCCTCCACGCCGCGCCGCAGGAACGTGAACGAGTTCATGTTCTTCAGCTCGGTCTTCGTGCCGAGGACGTCGCTGCCGGCGGGCCGGACGCTGACGTTCGCGTCGACGCGCAGCGACCCCTCCTCCATGTTGCAGTCGCTGACTCCGAGGTGCAGGAACGTCTGGCGGAGCTGGCGGAGGAACACCTCGGCCTCCTCCCCCGACCGCAGGTCCGGCTCGGTGACGATCTCGACGAGGGGGGTGCCGCCGCGGTTGAAGTCCACCACCGAGGCGGCGGCGCCGGCGCGGCGCCCGCCCTCACCCAGGTGCAGGAGCTTCGCGGCGTCCTCCTCCAGGTGGGCGCGGGTGATGCGCACCACGCGCTCCGACCCGTCCGGCTCCAGCACCGTGAACCGCCCGTCGTGGCACAGCGGCTCGTCGTACTGGGAGATCTGGTACGCCTTCGGCAGGTCCGGATAGAAGTAGTTCTTGCGGTGGAACACGGCGCGCGGCGCGATGTCGCAGCCGAGGGCCATCCCCACGAGGATCCCGAGGCGCACCGCCTCCCCGTTCGGCACGGGCAGCACGCCGGGGTGGGCGAGGCACACCGGGCAGGTGTGCGTGTTCGGCGGGTCCCCGAACGACAGCTCGCAGCCGCAGAACATCTTCGTGCGGGTGCCGAGCTGCACGTGGATCTCCAGGCCGATGACGGCCTCCCAGCCGGCGCTCACGCGACCCCCGGCGGCAGGGCGTGGAAGCCGATCGC
>JBFLWO010000401.1:0-2712 GCA_040757755.1 Actinomycetota bacterium | reverse complement strand
CGTTCCTGTTCGGCGAGCCGATCGTCGTCGCCGTCGCCCTCGCCCTGATCGTGCTGAACCTGGTGTCGCCGTCGGTGTCGCCGGTCGCGCGGATCTTCCGGGTGCTGGCGCGGCCGCCGCAGGAGCTCGAGCCGGTCGGCCCCGTGCGGTTCGCGCAGGGCATCGCCGTGGTCATGCTCGCCGCGTCCGGCGTGCTGTTCCTGCTCGACCTGGACACCGCGGCGTGGACCGTCGACCTGATCGTCGCGGCGGTCGCGCTCCTGTCGGCCGTCACCGGCGTGTGCGTGGGATGCGAGGCGTACCGGCTCCTCATGCTGCGCACCCACCCCGCGGGGGACCTGCGCGCCGACCTCGGCCTCGCGGGACGCGGCCCGTGGATCGTGGTGCTGACCGCGCCGGGGTGCGCCCGCTGCGAGCCGGTCGCCCGCGAGCTGGAGCGCGTCTGCGGGCGCGACGTGGTGCGCGTGAACATCATGGACCGGCCCGCCGCCACGTCGCTGCCCGTGCGCAGCGTCCCGGCGGCGCTCGCCGTCGCCGGCGACGGGTCCCTGCGCATCGCGCGGGCGGGACGGCTCGGGGAGGACGACCTCCGCGCCGTCGCCACCGCGGTCTGAGCGCACGCCGTCCGGGCCGGTTGACGGCGCCGGACCACCCCGGTGGGGCTATACTCGACCCCCCTGCCCGGCCGCCGGGAAACCCGGCCCTGCCCAGGAAACGCCAATGACCGACGAGGACCCGACCCCCATGTACGCCGACATCCACGAACCCGTCCGCACCCTGCAAGGCCCCGAGTACATCGAGGTCGACGGGCAGCGGATCCCGAACTACGACGAGACGATCCCGCTCTTCAACGAGGGGGATGTCGTCACCGGGAAGGTGGTCCGCGTCGACAAGGACGAGGTGCTCGTCGACATCGGCTACAAGAGCGAGGGGGTCATCCCGATCTCCGAGCTCTCGATCCGCAAGAGCGTGAACGTCGACGAGGAGGTCTCGCTCGGCGAGATGGTCGACGCGCTCGTCATGCAGAAGGAGGACCAGGACGGCCGCCTGATCCTCAGCAAGAAGCGCGCCCGGTTCGAGAAGGCCTGGAAGAAGATCGAGGCGGCGTCCGCGGCCGGCGAGATGGTGGAGGGCACGGTCATCGAGGTCGTGAAGGGCGGCCTGATCCTCGACCTCGGCGTGCGCGGCTTCCTGCCCGCGTCCCTCGTCGACATCCGCCGCGTGCAGGACCTCGACGAGTTCCTCGGCCGCAAGCTCGAGTGCAAGGTCATCGAGCTGAACCGCTCCCGCAACAACGTGGTCCTGTCCCGCCGCGCCGTCATCGAGGACGAGCGCCGCGAGGTGCGGCAGAAGATCCTCGACGAGCTCCAGCCCGGCCAGGTGGTGGAGGGCACGATCTCCAACATCGTGGACTTCGGCGCGTTCGTCGACCTCGACGGGATCGACGGCCTCATCCACATCTCGGAGCTGTCCTGGAGCCACGTGAACCACCCGTCCGAGGTGCTCGCCATCGGCGACAAGGTGAACGTGAAGGTCCTCGACATCGACCGGGACCGCCAGCGGATCTCCCTCGGCCTGAAGCAGACCCAGGCCGACCCGTGGCAGAGCGTGATCGAGAGCCACCGCGTCGGGGACCTGGTGCAGGGCAAGGTCACGAAGGTCGTCACGTTCGGCGCCTTCGTCGAGATCCACCCGGGCGTGGAGGGCCTCGTCCACATCTCCGAGCTGGCCGCCCACCACGTCGAGAACCCGCGCGAGGTGGTGAGCCAGGGCGACGTGCTCACCGTCCGGGTCATCGAGATCGACGCGGACCGCCGCCGCCTGTCCCTGTCCCTGAAGCGCGTCGCCGACAGCGAGCAGGTCGGCCGGCCGACCGGCTACGGCGACGACGAGGACGTCGAGGACGTCGAGGGCGACTACGTCGAGGACGGCTACGTCGACGAGGAGGGGGACGCCGCCGTCGAGGCCGCGGAGGACGTGGCCGAGGACGAGGTGCCCGCAGACGACGCCGAGTAGCGTCCGCCGGGACGCGGGGGGCGGCCCGCCGGGCGCCCCCCGCCTCCTGGGGCTCACGGGGGGCATCGGCTCCGGGAAGTCGACGGCCCTGGCGGCGTTCGCCCGCTGCGGCGCCGCCGTCCTGTCGTCGGACGAGGTGGTGCACGGGATCCTGCGGGACCCCGAGGTGGTGGAGGCGGTCGTCGCCCGCTTCGGCCCGGAGGTGCGGGCGGCGGACGGCGGCGTGGACCGGCCGCTCCTCGGCGCCGCCGCGTTCGCGTCGGACGGCGGCGTCGCGTTCCTGGAGGGCCTGATCCACCCGCGGGTGGAGCGCCGCCGCGTGGAGTGGGTCGCGGTGCAGCGCGCGGCCACGCCGCCTGCGCCGCTTCTCGTGTGCGAGGTGCCGCTCCTGTTCGAGGTGGGGCTGCAGGACCGGTTCGACGCGGTGCTGGTGGTGACCGCGGGCGAGGGGGTGCGGCGCGCGCGGGTGGAGGCCCGCGGCCAGCGGTTCGACGAGCGGCGCGGCCGCCAGCTCGACGAGGCGCAGAAGGTGGCCCGGGCGGACCGGGCGTATGTGAACGACGGGTCCGCGGCGGACCTGGAGCGCTGGGTGGCGGAGCGGTTCGCGGAGTTCGCGGGCCGCCCGTGCGGCGGGGGGCGGTGACGGCGGCGGGCCCGTCGGGCCGTGCCCGCGGCCGGCGCCGCCTCGCGGCGCTC
>JBFLWO010000400.1:0-2715 GCA_040757755.1 Actinomycetota bacterium | reverse complement strand
GGGGATCTCCGCCCCCGCGCCGGCCGGGTGCGGGGGCAGGGCGCTGCCGCGGTGGCGATGCGGGCGGCGCGCCCGCCTCCGAGGGGCGGTTTCCTGGTCCCCCGCTACTGCCCGGCGCGCAGCGCGGACATCCCAGTGGGCGTCGATCCCTCCGCGGAGGAGGCGAACGTGCCAGCGTCCGGTCGGGCGTGACGCGCCTTGAAGGACGTTCCGCAAGGGTGTCTCGCTTCCACGTCACGCCAACCCACCTTCCGGGCGGTTCTCCGAGTCGCACCCGAGGAGCCCGAACGCGCCACTGCAGGGATCGCACATGTCAAAGGCCGGTCGAGCCTTGGGCCGGCGGCGCCGCGACGTCAACCGGCGGGGACGCCCAGGCGTCACATCCGCGCGCGAGACGCGCCGGCGGGAGTTCAACGGGCCGCGCGGGAGGTCCAGGGCGCGTTTCGGGGCGATTCGGCCGCGTTCAAGTAACTCCTTCACCGGACCGCGCTCACCTTACCTCGCGCCGCTCCCCGTAGAGACCTGACGCCGCAGCCCTCCGGCACTCGTCGCTCCTCACCAAGGAGGGGAGCGGCGCGAAAGGGCGCACCCCCCGGCACCTCGGCCTCACTGGAACCCCCGGAGGTCATAAGCGGGCGACTGCTGTCGACCAGCATTGGTCCCCTCCGGGCTACATATGTTTGTCCGTCTTGGTACGTGCGCCGCCATCATGGCCATCTTTGGCGAGGCTGTTCAAGCAGATGCACGACTTCGTCGATACGCCCCTTATTGGACCCGATCCGGAGGAGCCATGTCCCACAACGCTCGACCCGATGATGAACAGGGCCCCTGGTATGACGCCGATGGGCGCCCCCACCGCGAGGGCGGCCCTGCGGTAGTGACGGCGGACGGCACGCGCATGTGGTGGGTGGACGGGAGACTCCACCGCAAGGATGGCCCGGCGATCGAGTTTGGGAATGGCTCGTGCCAGTGGTGGCTTGACGGAAAGCTCCACCGCGAGGACGGCCCCGCAATCACGAATAAGAGCGGCACGCGCGAGTGGTGGTTAGACGGGAAGCTCCACCGCAAGGACGGCCCGGCGCTCGAGCTCGCCAATGGCTCGTGCCAGTGGTGGGTGGACGGGGAGCTCCACCGCGAGGACGGCCCGGCGATCGAGTATGCGGACGGCACGCGCATGTGGTATCTGCACGGCGCGCTCCACCGCGAGGACGGCCCGGCGATCGAGGATGCAAACGGCGCGCGCGAGTGGTTGTTAGACGGGAAGCTCCACCGCGAGGACGGCCCGGCGATCGAGTATGCGGACGGCACGTGCCAGTATTGCCTGGACGGGCAGAGCCTGTCCCCGGAGGATCATGAGGAGAAGCGGCGTCTCTCTCTCGCCAGCCGCAACCCGCCCCCGCCGCGGTTCCCAGACATCATCGCCGCGTTGGTCGACTGAAGCGGGCAGCTCGCCGAGTTTCTCGCCCTCGGCCGTATCGGAGCGCCCCGCAGCGGTGTCACGCCCCGCGCTGGACCACGGTGGGGCCTGTGTCCGGCTCGGCCGTCTACCAGCGGATCGTCACGGGCGTCCCGGGCCGCACGAGCCGGGAGAGGCGCACCACGTCCTGGTTGCGGATGCGGATGCAGCCGTGGCTCGCGCGGGTGCCGATGAGCGCCGGCAGGCTCGTGCCGTGCATCGCGACGCGCCCGTCGCCCCCCGCGTACTCGTTCAGCACGCGCGAGTAGCCGGTGAGCGGGAACACGATCGGGCCGAGGAACGCCCCCTTCGTGCGCGTGCGGATCAGCTCCGCCACCGCGAACCGGCCGGTCGGCGTCGGCGTCTCCGCCTTCCCCACCGCCACCGGCACGCGGAGCAGCACCCGCCCCGACCGGTACAGCGTCAACCGGCGGTCGGTCTGATCCACCACCACGCGAAGCGGCGTCCGGACGAACCGGAACGCGTTCCCCCGCACCCACCCCTGCGTGCCGTTCGGCCGCACCGGCAGCATCACCCGCACCCACAACTGCCCGCCGCGATCGCGACGCACCCCCGTCACGAGGAGGCTCATCGGCCCCCCGCCCAGGGGAGCCACCGGCTGAAGCACCGTGATCGCCTTCGCGCGGCGATCCGGCCGCACCCGCGCCGTCGACGCGATCAGAAGCCGCCCCACCCACGCCGTCGACTCCGTCGGCGCATGAAGCCGCGCCACCCGCGTCGCCGCCCCATACGCCGGCCGCGCCTCCGCCGGGCCGGCGGCGACCACACACACCGCCGCCGCGGCGACCGCGGCGGCAACTGCTCGACCAGGTGTCACGGAAACGACGATAGCGACCGGTCCATCACTCCACGGGGACGCCGGGCACGGCGGGACGCACCGTCCCATCGGCAACCACCGGCCCCCACCTGATCGCCCGCGCGCGCGTTTGCGATCATCTCCGTGATGCGCTCCCGCCGCTCAATGACGACGTGACGCGCCTCGCCCTGGCCGCCCTCCCGGCCGCCGGCGGCCTCGGCTTCGCCGACGGCGTCGCCGACTGGGCCGCGTCCGTCGGCTACATCGCCGTGTTCCTCATCGTCGCGGGCGACGGCGTCATGCCCATCCTCCCCGGCGAGACCGCCATCATCTCCGCCGCGGTCCTCGCCGCCGACGGCCGCCTCAACATCGCCGGCATCATCATCGCCGGCGCCATCGGCGCCGTCGCCGGCGACTCCAGCGCCTTCTGGATCGGCCGGCT
>JBFLWO010000399.1:0-2725 GCA_040757755.1 Actinomycetota bacterium | reverse complement strand
CGCGGCGCCCGGCCGGCCCGCGCCGCGCCCCGCCCCCTCGTCCCCGGCGAGCCGGTGGAACATGCTCGTGCCGGCCCGGCGCGACTCCACCAGCCGCCCGGCACGCCGCACCTGGAGGCGCGCCGACGTCGTCGTCACCGCCATCCCGCTTGCCCGGGTCAACGCCTCCACGCCGCGCGCCCCCTGCGCCAGAAGCTCCGGGAGCTCGATCCGGCGGGGGCCCGCCACGGCCTTCCCACCGCCCGCGAACTGCTCGTGCCGCGCGGCCTTCGCCTCACGTCCCGTCACCACCCCATCCTTTTGTATTCCAGTGAACTTTGGAATAGCGTAGCCCCGCGGACAAGGAGGGCAAATGACGCCGATCTACCTCGACCACAACGCCACCACGCCGGTCGCGCCCGAGGTGCGCGACGCGATGCTCCCCTGCCTGGGAGATCTGTTCGGCAACCCCTCCAGCGGCCACGAGGCGGGGCGGCGGGCGCGGCACGCGGTGGAGGTCGCCCGGGGGCAGGTCGCCGACCTGCTGGGGGCGGCGGCGCAGGACGTCGTCTTCACGTCCGGCGGGACGGAGGCGAACCATCTCGCGCTCCTCGGCGTGATCCGTGCACGCGGGCCCGCCCGGGCGCACGTCGTGACGAGCGCGATCGAGCACCCCTCCGTGCTGCAGCCCCTCTGGGGCCTCGCCCGCGAGGGGGTGGAGGTCACGACGGTGCCGCCCCGCCCCGACGGAACCGTCGACCCCGACGCCGTCACGGCGGCGCTGCGGCCCGACACGGTCCTCGTGTCGCTCATGCACGCGAACAACGAGCTCGGCACGCTGCAACCCGTGGCGGAGGTCGCGGCCGCGGCGCGGCGGCGCGGCGTGCTCGTGCACACGGACGCCGCCCAGAGCGCCGGCAAGGTGCCGCTCGACGTGACGGAGCTCGGCGTCGACCTCCTCAGTCTCGCCGGCCACAAGCTCTACGCCCCGAAGGGCATCGGCGCGCTGTGGGTGCGCCCCGGCACGCCCCTCGCCCCGCTCTTCCACGGCGGCGGGCAGGAGCGGGGGCTGCGCCCCGGGACGGAGCCCGTCCCCGGGATCGTCGCCCTGGGCGCGGCGTGCGCGCTCGTCGCGCGGCGGCTCCCCACGGAGGGGCCGCGCCTGCGCGCGCTGCGCGACCGCCTGGAGGCGCAGCTCGCGGCCCGGGCGGGCGACGTGCACGTGAACGGCCAGGGCGCGCCGCGCCTTCCCACCACGAGCAACGTGAGCTTCATCGGGCTCGAGGGGGCGCTCGTCCTCGCGGCCGCGCCGGAGGTGATGGCGTCCACCGGCTCCGCCTGCCACAGCGGGGGTGAGCCGTCACACGTCCTGCGCGCCATCGGCGCGACCCCCGAGACGATCCGGGGCGCGGTGCGGCTGTCCCTGGGCCACGGGACGGGGGAGGGGGACGTGGAGCGCGCCGTCACCGCCCTCGCCGCCGCCGCCCGCCGCCTGCGCGGGCACGGCGCCCCCGCGGAGGGGGCGCCACGCATGGCGGGGTAGCGCGGGGCGGACGCTCAAGACGCCCGCCCGCGCGTCACTGCATCCGCACGTACACGATCTGGTTGGCGTGGTCGTGCGACGGGTCCGGCGCGTTCGCCGCGATGTCCAGGTTGAGGATGTCGCCGGTGGCGAGGCTGCCGCCGCGCAGTGACGCGCAGCTCGACAGGTTCACCGTGAACGTCAGGGTGTTCGCCGGGTCCGCCGGCCGGTCGGCGGAGGAGTCGACGAGGCGTCCGCCGGGGCCCGTGCTCCTGATGGTGAGCGACGGGTCCGCCGTCGACAGGCTCTCCATCGGGCACTGCGGCGGCGACCCCGACCCCGGCTGCGCCGACGGGGACCGCGGCACGTTCGGGACGTTCGCCTCGTACTCCAGGCCGCCGACGTCCACGAAGCCGCCGGCCTCCCCGGCACCCGCGATCGCCTGGCGCTGCGGCCGCCACAGCGTGAACGTCACCACGTACTCGCCCGCCGCGTCCCGCCCCACCGGGATCGGGCTGCGGACGGTGCCTTGCGCGTCAGCCGCCGCCGGATACGTGATGGTGCCGCCGCCGCCCGCGCCGTCGCTCCAGTCGCGCACCGCCGGAGTCGTGGTGAACACGAAGTTCAGGGACTGCGGTGTCTCGGTCGCCGACTCGCCGTCGCCGCGCAGCAGGAACGCGTCGCCCGTGCCGATCTGCGCGGTCGACGCATGCGGCCGCAGCCGGAACTCGCCGCGGCTGTTCAACCGCATGAGCCCCATCCCGTCCGCGTCGGGGGAGCAGCACGCCGGGAACGGGTCGCCGCCGCCGTCCGGGCCCGGCACCACCGCCTCCACGATCCCCGTCCCGCCCGCCGAGCAGTACACGAGGGCGCCGCAGTCCAGCCGCGTGTCCTGCGGGACGTTCACGAACACCACGCTCAGGTGCTCCTTGACCGCTCGGTCGATGTCGGCGGTCGTGACGGCGGCGGCGTCCGCGTTCACCGTCTCCTCCACCGTCAGGAAGAGCTGCGAGAAGTTCCCCACCACCGTCGCCGGACCGGGACCCGGACCCGCCGGGCCCGGAGGCACGGGCCCCGGGGCCGCCGGGTCACCGGCCGCCGCCGTCCTGACCCCGGCCCTCCCGGACCGGTCGAGCGCGTTCAGCACCATGTTGCCGTTCACGTCGATGTCGAACGCGTCCGGCACCCCGTCCAGGTCGCGGTCGCGGCCGGTGCCCGCCGGCC
>JBFLWO010000398.1:0-2732 GCA_040757755.1 Actinomycetota bacterium | reverse complement strand
CGCGCGATCGCGCGCCGGGACTTCCTGAAGCTCACGGGGCTCGGCGTGCTGGGGCTCCTCGCCGGACGGGCCGCCGGCCCGTCCGCGGGGCTGCCGCAGGCGGCGGGCGCGCCCGGGCCGCGGACGATCAGCCTCGCGGCAACGGACGGCTTCATCAGCCTCCCCGGCCGCGCCGACCCCCTGCTCGTCTTCGGCTTCATCGAGGTGCCGAACACGATGTCGATCGCCGACCAGATCCGCACCTACAAGGGGAAGGTCCAGATGACCGCCCCGACGATCGCCGTGGACACGGGGCAGGAGGTCTACCTCAAGCTCTCCAACCTCGGCTTCGTCACCCGGCCGGACCTCGACGACTCGCACACCGTCCACTGGCACGGCTTCCGCAACCCGGTCAGCGTGTTCGACGGGGTGCCGGAGGCCTCCATCGCGGTGCCGCCCGGCCGCGTCTTCCCGTACTTCTACCGCCCCCGCGACGCGGGGACGTACATGTACCACTGCCACTTCGAGGACGTCGAGCACGTCCAGATGGGCATGAACGGGATCGTGTACGTGCGGCCCGCGCTCGGCGCGAAGTTCGCCTACGAGCACGCGTCCACGGGGTTCGACCGCGAGTTCGCGTTGATGCTGAACGAGATCGACACGCGGCCGCACGACAACCTGCTGGCGATCCAGGAGTTCCTCTGGACGACCTACGCGCCGCAGTACTTCATCATCAACGGCCGGGCGTACCCGGACACCGTGAAGGTGAACGGCCACCCCGACCTGCCGAGCCAGCCGATCTCCTCGCTGATCCAGGTCAACGGCGGCGACCGCGTCCTGCTGCGGGTCGCGAACCTCGGCTACCAGCGCCACTCGCTGCAGCTGCCCGGCATCCGCATGCGGGTGGTCGGGAAGGACGCGACCCTCCTGCGGCGCGGCGCCACCGACCTGTCGTACCGCACGAGCACCATCACCCTGGGGCCGGGGGAGGCGGTCGACGTGCTGTTCACCGCCCCGGCCTTCGACCCGGGGCGCGCGTCGACCGACGGCCGGGGCGTCCACAACCGCTACCTCCTCCGCAGCCGGGACATCCGCGCGCTGCGCAACCCCGGGCGTCGCGGCCTGGGCGGCATGGCGACCGAGGTGCGGGTCTACCGCGACCCGCTGCCCCCGCAGACGGAGGCGAACGAGACCTATGTCTAGCTCACGCCACACACCTGCGGCCCCCTCGCGAAAGGACGACCGCGCCATGACGACCAAGTTCGGATCGAGGACGCGGCGGGCGCTCGCGGCGCTCGGCGCGGCCGGCGCCACCGCCCTCGGCGCGGGCGTCGCCCACGGCGCCGTCGGGGCCGCCGCCCTCCCAAGCCCCGCGCCGTCCCCCACGAAGATGATGTGCGCGGCGACCGGCTCCGGGTCCGCGCCCGGCGCCCCCGTCTTCGACCTGGAGGCGACCGCGGGCCGCGCGTCGTTCCCGGACGGCAACAGCATCTACATGTGGAGCTACGCGAACGGCACGGCCGACGCGCCGTTCGCCGCCGGCGCGTTCCGCACGCCCGGCCCGACACTGTGCGTGAACCAGGGCGACACGGTCAGGGTGAACCTCACGAACCGGCTGCCCGAGCCGACGTCGATCGTCTTCCCGGGGCAGACCGGCGTGTCCGCCACCGGCGGCGCGGCCGGGCTCCTCGCCACCGAGGCGCCCGCGGCAGGGACGGTCGGCTACACGTTCACCGCCGGCGAGCCCGGCACGTACCTGTACGAGAGCGGAAGCGACCCGGCGAAGCAGGTGCAGATGGGCCTGCACGGCGCGCTCGTCGTGCGCCCCGCGCTGGGCGCGGCATACGCCTACAACGACCCGGCGACCCGGTTCGACCCGAACGCCGAGTACCTCATCCAGCTCGCCGAGATCGACTGGGAGCTGCACCGGGCCGTGGAGCGCGGCGAGCCGTACGACGTCGCCTCGTCCCGCCCCGAGTACTGGACCGTCAACGGGCGGTCGTTCCCCGACACCATCGCCGACAACAACGTGCCGTGGCTGCCGACGCAGCCGCAGGGCACGCTCGTCTGGATCCAGCCGCAGGAGGCGGCGAACCCCGACCCGGCGCTCCTGCGCTACGTCAACGCGGGACGCGTGGGGCACCCGTTCCACCCGCACGGCAACCACACCCGCGTGCTCGGCCGGGACGGGCGCGCGATCGCCGGGGCGGGCGGCGCCGACACCGAGCTTTTCACGTCGGTCATCGGCCCCGGCGAGACGATGGACGCCACCTTCGTGTGGACGGACCTCGAGCACTGGCAGCCGGGCGGCAACCCCGTGCCGGTCACGATCCCCGGCCTGCAGAACCTGGTCTTCAAGGACGGCGCCACCTTCTACGGCGGCAGCCCGTACCTCGGGCAGAAGGACGCCCTGCCGCCGAAGGTCACCACGTTCAACCAGTGCGGGGAGCTCTACTTCCCGTGGCACAGCCACGCGCTCTTCGAGTTCCAGAACTTCAACGAGGGCTTCGGCGGCATGGCGACCCTGCTCCGGGTCGACCCGCCCGCCGGCTGCCCCGCGACGCCGTGACGCGGCGGACCGCAAGGAGAACGCCATGCTGACCAGAGCGAAGAAGATCCTGGCGTCCGGAGCGGTCGTCGCCGCGGCGTCCACCGTCGCGGTGGCCGTGCCGGCCGTGACGACCTCCTCCGGATCCCCGAAGCCCGCCGCCGCCGTGACCGCCGCGACCCCGGCCTCGCACGCGGTCGCGGCG
>JBFLWO010000397.1:0-2756 GCA_040757755.1 Actinomycetota bacterium | reverse complement strand
GAGGGACCGCGGCCCGAGCCCCGACACCGCCCCGGCCGCGTCGAGTGCGGAGGCGAGGTCCGTTGCGGCGCGGGTGAGGAGCGCGAGGTCGTCCTGGGAGGCGATCGCCGCGCGCGTCGTGGACACGGCGGTGAGGAGCGGGTCGACGGTGGCGCCGGCGCGGTCCCGTCCGGCGCGGAGGATCGTGAGGGCGGCGTCGAGGCGGGACGCCAGGTCGGGGGCGCGGGCGGTGACGAGGGCGGCGAGGGCGTCCCGCACGGGGATCGCGGTGCCGCGCATCGCCGCGGCGAGGCGCAGCTCCTTCGTCATCCGCAGGAGCGTCGCGAGCTCCTCCCCCGCGCCGGCGAGGGCCTCCGCGGCACGCTGCAGGGGGACGCGGGCGACGCCGGCGCGCACCTCCGTCTGCCGGCAGGGCCCGTCGAGCCGCACCGCGCCGATGCCGGCGAGGAGGTCGGCGCCGTCGACGAGGCCGTCGACGGCGATGCCCTCCATCGCCTCGAGCCGCCACCCCGTCCCGACGCGCCCCTCCACGACGATGCTGCCGGGGGCGGACACCACCTCCGGGCGTCCCACGAGGTCGCCGCCGATCGTGACGGGAGGCGGCGACGGCCGGCGCGGCGGGGGTGCCTCATCCCGCGCCGCGACCTGCTCCGGGGCGGCGGCGTCGTCGTCCGACGGCACGCACAGGCGGGCGCTGAGACGCCGCCGGCACGCGTGGCACAGGGCGGTGTCGGTGGGGGCCCCGCAGCGGTCGCAGGGCCGTCTCTTCGTGTGGGCTGTCGCAGGCGCGGCCATCCTCATCCGTCCCATCGGCATGTCGGGCCGGAAGGGCCACACCCCACCGGGTCACGGCCGCGGCGGGGGCGGGGCGTCAGGAGGCGGCGGAGCCGTCCCCCGGCGAGGGGAGGTCCATGAGCAGGCGGGCGACGGCGCCGTAGTCGAGGTCCCCGGGCACCTCGTCGAGGAGGGCGGCGGCGAGGTCGGTGAGGGCGAGCGGCCCGCCGGCGAGGTCCCGGGCGTGGCCGATGTCCTTCCGCAGGTCGCGTGTGCGGAACCCCGGGCGGAAGTCGCCCGCGAGCCAGCCGGCGAAGCGATGCTCGAGCTGCCAGGACGACCCGGAGGAGGCGAGGACCACCTCCCGCAGCGCCTCCGGCGCGACGCCGGCGCGCTGTCCCACGCCGAACGCCTCGGCGGTGGCGGCGGTGATCACCGCGACGAGCATGTTGTTCACCAGCTTCGCGACGAGGCCGGCGCCGACCGGGCCGAGGTGGCGGCGCTTCGCGGGGTCCCCGAGGACGTCGAGCACGGGGCGGGCCCGCTCGAGGGCGTCCGCGTCGCCGCCGCACATCACGGCGAGGGTGCCGGCCTCCGCGCCGGGCGGGCCGCCGCTCACCGGGCAGTCGCAGTAGCTCACGCCGCGCCCCGCGCAGTCGGCCGCGAGCTCGCGCGCGACGGCGGGGGAGATCGTGCTCATCTCGATGAGGACCGGCGGCGGGGACGGCGCGTCGAGCATCCCGGCGACGACCTCGCGCACGTCCGGGGAGTCGGTGACGATCGAGCAGGCGACGTCGCACCCGTCGACGGCCTCGGTGACGCTGCCCGCCAGGGCCGCGGGCAGGCCGTCGGCCCGCCCCGGCGTGCGGGCGTAGAGCGCCACCTCGTGGCCGGCGGCGGCGAGGTTGCGCACCATCGGCGCCCCCATGAGCCCCGCCCCGACGAACCCGATCCGCATGCGCGGCATTCTGCCTGGCGGCGCGGGATCCGGGGGCGCCGTCACGCCGTCCGCACCCGGACGCGGGCGCCTGTCCGCGCCGGGACCCGCACCGTCACGGTCCCCATCCGCGCCCACCCGGCGCGCCGCGCCACGACCCTGCCGCCCGCGACGGTCTCGACGGTGAACCGCCCCGCCGCGGTGTGCAGGAACCGCACCCGCGTCCACCGTCCCGACGTCGTCGCCCGGACGTTGACGGCGCGGGCCCGCGGGGTGCCCGGCAGGGCGGTCGTGTCCACCACCTCGAACGCGGACGCCGGCACCCGCTCCAGCGCGTGCAGGTCGTCGTCGTCCCACTGCGGGGACGGCGCCCCCGTCACGAACCCGCTGGACCCGTTGTCGGCGACGATCATGCCGTAGCGCTTCAGCGCCGTGAGGATCACCCGCGCCTGCGGCCCGAAGCCCCCCAGCGGGTAGCCGGCGCGCAGACGCAGGCGGAGCCCCATCGGCGGTGCGGCGGGATCGCGGTCCGCGGACGCGACGTGGCGCGCCGGGTACAGGTACGCCCGCTGGGTGCGCGACACGGTGAACCGCAGGGCGTGGTCGATCTCGCCGCGCGCCACCTCGTCGGCGCGCGCCAGCCCCGGCAGGATCGGCAGGCCCGCGGCGTCCGCCGACGTCCACCCCGCCGGGCGGAGCGCCCCGGTCGCAAGGTCGAACACCGCTCCGGACCCGGCCCGCCATCCCGCCCCGTCGCGCCGGGCCGCGAACATCTCGTACAGGCGGCACGCGTCGCGGTCGACGACGAGCACGTGCCGGTCACTCCCCCCCTCCACCGGGGCGTCCGGCGGGATCGGGTACGGGCCCGGGTCGGACTCGTCCGCGTACTCGAACGTCACCGGCACGCGCGGCTGGTCCCCCGCCACCACCGTGAACGGGATCCCGTACCGCCCCCGGTTCGAGAAGTCCGGGTGCAGGCGGAACCCCTCCATGCGCGACACGAGAAGCCGGGACCCGGCGGCGACCGGCAGCCGGTCGACCCGCA
>JBFLWO010000396.1:0-2761 GCA_040757755.1 Actinomycetota bacterium | reverse complement strand
CGCCGTGCGCGTCACGCGCGCGCCGCGGCCGGGGCCTCCCGCGCCACCGCCGCCGGGTCGGGCTCCCGCTCGAACCGGGTCGCGAGGAGCACGGTGCTGCGGGTGCGGTCCACCCCGTCGATCTCACGGATCCGCACCAGGAGCCGCTCCAGCGCCGGCGCGTCGGGGACGCGCACGCGCAGCAGGAGGTCGGTGGTGCCGGCCGCCGACCAGCACGTCTCGACCTCCGGGAAGCCCTCCAGCGTCTCCACCACCGCGTCGAGCCGGTGCAGCGTGTCCACCGCCACCATCGCGGACAGGCCCAGCCCCACGGCGTCCGGGTCGATGCGCGCCTGGTAGCCGCGGATCACGCCGCTGCGCTCCAGCGCCTTCACCCGGTAGTGCACCGCGGGGGTCGACAGGTTCACCCGCCGCCCCAACGCGGCGAAAGACATTCTGCCGTTGCGGGTCAATTCCTGAATGATCTTAAGGTCAATCGCGTCCACAGGGACTCATTTCGTATGAATGAACCTGGTATGGCGAATGATAGAGGGGTACCGTCACCGTAGATAGTGCGGATGGTGACGAAGGCGCGATGGATCGCGCGTCGGAGGTGGGGCATGGGGACTCTCGCGGTTGACCGGACGGCCCCCCGGGGCGGTGAGGTACCGGTCCTGGAGCGCGGCTCCGGACGGGCCGTGCTGAACGGCAACGAGCTCATCGTGAAAGGCGCCCTCGAGGCCGGCGTCTCGCTCGTCACCGGCTACCCCGGATCGCCGGTCGCCGAGGTGTTCCTCATCCTCGAGCAGCACGCGGCGTACCTCGCCGAGCTCGGGGTCGAGGCGAGCCTCGCCAACAACGAGGCGCAGGCCGCCGCCATGCTGAACGGCGCACGCCAGGTGCCGGGCGCCCGCGCCATGGCCGTGATGAAGAGCGTCGGCGCCTACGTCGCCCTCGACGGCCTCGCCATCACCAACGCCGCGCGGCCCGCCCCCGACGCCGCCGCCGTCGTCGTCGTGGGGGACGACCCCACCCTGTCCTCCACCCAGGTCGGCGCCGACTCGCGCCTCACCCTGTCCGGCGCCCGCATCCCCATCGTGGAGCCCGCCTCCTGGCAGGAGATGAAAGACGCGATCGGGTGGGCGTTCGAGCTGTCGGAGGCGAGCGGCCTCGTCGTCGCCGTCGTCTGCACCACCATGCAGGCCGACGGCCAGGGGCCCGTCGAGCTCTTCCCGAACCGCCCGCCGCTCGTCGGGCCGCTCCACCGCGTCGACCTCGACACCCGCGCCGTGCGCATGACCGACGCGGTGTCGCTCCCCCCGCAGGCGACCGGCCTCGAGGCGGACATCGTCGAGCGGCGCCTTCCGCTCGCGCTGCACGCCGCCCGCGGCCGCGGCCTCACCGTGCGGGAAGGGCCCGCGCGGCCGCGGCGCGCCCGCTTCGGCTTCGTCGTGTCCGGCGCCGCGTACGTGCTCCTGCGCCACGCCCTGCACACCCTCGGCCTCGACGGCGAGGTGGCGCTCGTGCGGGCCGGCCTGACGTGGCCGCTCGACCCCGTCCCCGTCCGCGCCCTGGCCGACGCCGTCGACGAGGTCGTGGTCGTCGAGGAGCGGGCCGGGTGGCTGGAGGACCAGGTGCGCCGCGCCCTCGAGGGACGCCACCAGAACGTGTGGGGCAAGCGGTTCCCCGGCGACGTCCCCGGGTTCCCCGAGACCTCGGGCCTCGACCCGGACGCCGCCGTCGCCGCCCTCGCCCGCCTCGTCACCGCCTGCCCCGACGCCGTCGGCCGCGACACCGCGCGGCGCGCCGACGCGGCCGTCGCCCGGCGGCGCGACCTCGCCCGCCGCAGCCTCTCCGTCACCGTGCGCACCCCCACGTACTGCGCCGGCTGCCCGCACCGCGGCACCAACTCCCCGATGCTCGAGATCCGCCGCCGCCTCGCCGACCCCGCCTACATGCGGCGGGCACACGGTCGCGACCCGGTCGACGTCATCGCCCACGGGGGCATCGGCTGCTACTCGATGGCGTTCCTCCCCCCGTTCGAGGAGATGCACGACCTGTCCGCGATGGGCCTCGGCGGGGCGACCGCCGCCGGCTCCGCGCCGCTCGTCACCGACCGCCACTACACGCTCGTCGGCGACGGCACGTTCTTCCACGGGGAGATGTCCACGATCGCGAACGCGATCAAGCAGCGCCAGGACATCCTGTTCATCATCCTCGACAACAAGAACACGGCGATGACCGGCCACCAGGGCACCCCCGCCAGCGCGCGGGACCTCATGGGGCGGCCGCAGAAGCCGCTGGAGATCGAGCGGATCGTCGCCGCGATGGGGCCGGACTTCCTGGCGCGGTCCAACCCGGACGACCGCGACGCCCACATGGACCTCATCGAGCGGGCCCTCCTCATGGACGGCACGCGGGTCGTGATCAGCGACAAGGAGTGCGCCATCACCCGCGGCCGGCGGGAGCGCCGCCGCCGCGCCGCGATCGTCGCCCAGCGCGGCTACCTGCCCCGCCAGACGCGGTTCAACATCGCGGAGGAGGTGTGCGAGAACTGCCGCGTGTGCACCACCCAGACCGGCTGCCCCGGGCTGACGGTGGTGCCGACCCCCCTCGGGGACAAGGTCGCGATCGACACGCAGGTGTGCGTCGACGACGGCTACTGCGCCGCGATCAAGGCGTGCCCGAGCTTCGAGAAGGTCACCCTGACCCGGTCCGAGACGCCCCGCCGCACCCGCGCGGCGGACCCCGCCCCGCCCGAGCCGACCGTCGCGGAGCGGCC
>JBFLWO010000395.1:0-2793 GCA_040757755.1 Actinomycetota bacterium | reverse complement strand
CGGGAGGCGCGCCGGACTCGCGGCGCTCGCCATCGCCGCCCTCGCCGCGGCGGGCGGGGTGGGTGCCCTCACCGCCACCCTCGTACGCGACCCCGCCCCCGCGACGGACACCACCGGCAACCGCCCCGTCTCCACCACGCCCACCGGCCTCCTCAGCCTGCCCACCGCGATCGCCACCGTCGAGCCGTCCGTCGTCCTCATCCAGGGCGGCGCCGCCCAGGGAAGCGGCGTCATCACCGCGCCCCGCGGCCTCATCGTCACGAACGAGCACGTCGTGTCCGGCGAGACCACCGTCACCGTCATCACCGCGGACGAGCGGCGCATCCCCGCCCGCGTCGCCTACACCGACCCGTCATCCGACCTCGCCGTGCTGCAGACCACCGAGCCGCCGGGCCCCGGCGTCGCCGTGGCCGACGAGCCCGACGCGGGCCTGCGCCAGGGCGACCAGGTGTTCGCCATCGGCAGCCCCTTCGGCCTGCAGAACACCGTGACGGTCGGCATCGTCAGCGCCCTCGGCCGCCGCGGCGAACGCGGCCAGCCCGTCGTCCAGACCGACACCGCCATCAACCCCGGCAACTCCGGCGGCGGCCTGTTCGACATGCGCGGCCGGCTCGTCGGCATCCCCACCGAGATCCGAAGCCCCGTCGAGGGGAACGTCGGCATCGGCTTCGCCGTGACCGCCGAGCGCGTCCGGGACGTGCTCGACCGCGTCCCCTGACCACCCTGGCACCGCACCCCGCCCCACCGGAGGACCGATGGCCGACATGACCCCGCTGCCCGACCCCGCCGCCACCCCCCGGGAGCGGCTCGAGACCGTCCTGTACGAGCTGCGGCGCGTCATCGTCGGGCAGGACCGCCTGCTCGACCGGGTCATCGTCGCGCTCCTGTCCCGCGGCCACGTCCTGCTCGAAGGCGTCCCCGGCCTCGCGAAGACCCTCACGCTCGAGACGATGGCGCGCGTCGCCGGCGGCACGTTCCGGCGCATCCAGTTCACCCCCGACCTCGTTCCGAGCGACGTCGTCGGCGGCCAGGTGCTCGACCGCCACGGGGAGTTCGTCACCCGCCTCGGCCCCGTGTTCGCCAACTTCGTCCTCGCCGACGAGATCAACCGGGCGCCCGCCAAGGTGCAGTCCGCGCTGCTCGAGGTGATGGCGGAGGGCCACGCGTCGATCGCCGGCGACACCCATCCGGTGCCCCGCCCGTTCCTCGTGATGGCCACCCAGAACCCGATCGAGAGCGAAGGCGTGTACGCCCTCCCCGAGGCGCAGGTCGACCGTTTCGCCCTCAAGGTCGTCGTCGACTACCCGACGCGCGCCGACGAGGAGGAGATCGTGCGGCGCATGGCGTCCGACCCGCCGGAGCCGCGGCAGCTGCTCGACCCGCAGCAGATCCTCGACCTGCAGCAGACCGCCGACGCCGTGTTCGTCGACCACCGGGTGCGGGCGTACGCCGTGCAGCTCGTCAACGCCACCCGCGTGCCGGCGGAGGAGGGGCTGCCGAACCTGGAGTCGTACATCGAGCTCGGCGGGTCCCCCCGCGCGTCGCTCGCCCTGATCCGCGGGGCGCGGGCACTCGCCGTGATGCGGGGCCGCTCCTACGCCCTGCCCGAGGACGTGCACAGCCTGTTCCACGACGCGCTGCGCCACCGGGTCATGCTCACGTACGAGGCGCTCGCCGCCGACGTGCGACCCGACCAGGTCCTGAGCGTGATCCTGGACCACATCCCCCAGCCGGACGTCGAGATCGGTGGCGGGCGCGCGGTCGCCTGAGGCGCTCCTGCGCCGCGTCGAGCTGCGGGTCGCCCGCCGCCTCGACGGGATCCTGCAGGGGGAACGCCGCGGCCGGCGCCCCGGCCCCGGGGACGAGCCCGCCCTCACCCGCGCCTACGAGCCGGGCGACGACGTGCGCTGGGTCGACTGGCCGCTCACCGCCCGGGAGGGGCGGCCGATGGTGCGGGTGCCGGAGCTGGAGCCGGTCCTCACCGCCTGGGCGCTCGTCGACCTGTCCCCCTCCATGCGGTTCGGCACCGCGGTGCGCACCAAGCTGGAGCTGGCGCAGGAGGTGCTCGCCGGCGTCGGCGCCGTGCTGCGGCGCCGCGGCGACCGCCTGGGCGTCGCGGCCACCGTGGGCGGCGACCTCGACCTGGTGCGCCCCCCGCGTGGCGACCGCCGCGCCCTGATCGCCGCGATCGCCGCGGTGCAGCGCGCCGCCGCCGTCGACCCCGGCGACGAGGCGGACGGGCGCACCCTGCTGGGGCGCGCCGTGACCGGGCTCGGGCGCATCGCCCGCCACCGCGGCCTCGTCGCGATCCTGTCGGACTTCCCCCGCGACGACGCCCTCGAGTCGGCCCTCGGCGTGCTCGCCCGCCGCCACGAGGTGATCGCGATCGAGCTGCGCGACCCGCGGGAGCGGCTCCTGCCCCCGTCCGGGCCGCTCACCCTGCGCGACATGGAGACCGGCCGGGCGCTCCTCGTCGACACCGCGGACCCGCGGTTCCGCGCCGCGTTCGCCGCCGCCGCGGACCGCGACGAGGAGGAGCGCGCCGCGATGCTCGCCCGCGTCGGGGCGCGCCGCGTCGTGCTGCGCACCGACCGGGACTGGGTGCTGCCCCTGGCCCGCGCCCTGGCGCGGCCCGGCACGACGCGGAGGGTCGCGTGAGCTTCCACCAGCCCGCCGTCCTCCTGACGCTCCTCCTGATCCCCGCGGGGCGCGCGGGGTGGGCGTGGTGGCGTCGCCGCAGGCCGCGCCCCGCCGTGCCGTTCCCCGACCTCGACCTCGTCGCCGCGGCCGCGC
>JBFLWO010000394.1:0-2794 GCA_040757755.1 Actinomycetota bacterium | reverse complement strand
GGGCGCTCCCCGGGGTCCGGCCACCGTGACGGGGCACGCGCCGGCCCCCGGCGCGGTCCGCGCCTGCCTGCGGCGGCGGCCGCACGCGGTCGCCGTCCGCGAGGCGGGGCCTGCTACCCGAGCACCCCCGCTCCCGCGAGGAGGGTCGCCGTGTCCCAGTAGACCCGCTCCTCCTTGATGAGGTCACCCTGCATGTCGCAGACGCTGACCCCGATCAGGTTCACCGCCTCGTTGCGGGCGGGAAGCCCCGGCAGGTCGTTGGTGTGCGTCCCCCGGAAGACCCATTCGACGACGACCGTGCCGTTCGAGCCCTCCGTCACCTTGCGGATCTCGACCACCTCGTCGGGTACCGCGTCGATCAACCCCTGTGCCGCCTCGGCGATCGCCGCCCTGCCCTGCAGCCGCGCCTCCGGCAGCGCGATCTGGTGGCGGACGCCGTCCTCCGTGTACATGCTCGCGACCCGCTGCCCGTCGCGCGAGCTCCAGGTCCCTCCGATGTCCGGTATGGCCACGAGGTCCTCCCTCATCGGTGTTCCGCGGGCCCGGCCGGGCCCGGGTCCTGGCGAACCTATTCGCGGTCGGGAATGCCTGTCAACGCGGACCCGGCGGGGACGGTGGCGCGGCGCTGCGGGATCGCCCCGGGGGTGCCGATGGGAGGGTCATGGGGAATCCTCACGACATGCGTGACGTTCCGGCCGGACGGGTCGTGACGGTGCAGCTCGCGGCCGACGAGGCGCGCGCTCTGGACGAGCTGTCCGCGGAGATGTGCCGCCCCGCCGACGAGGTGGTGCGCGGCGCGCTGCGCCTCCTCGGCATGACCCGCGCGCTGCACAACCTGCACGGGGTGCTGCGGCCGGTGGGCGACCCGCGGGGCGACGCGGCGGCCTGACGACCCTCCGGCCGCGGGCCGGGGGCGATGAGTTCCGGAGGGAGCGGGCGTCAGTATCCGCGACGACCCCCGCGACCACGGAGGTGCCCATGCCCCCCGCGACGCCCCGCAAGATCTTCGTGAACCTCGCCGTCGCCGACCTGGCGGCGAGCGTGGAGTTCTTCACGCGCCTCGGCTTCACGTTCGACCCGCGCTTCACGGACGAGACCGCCACCTGCATGATCGTGAGCGAGGAGGCGTTCGTGATGCTGCTCGTGAGGGACCGTTTCGCGGACTTCACCTCGAAGGGGATCTGCGACTCGACGGCGCAGACGGAGGCGATCCTGGCGGTCTCCGCCGGCAGCCGCGCCGAGGTGGACGAGCTTGTGGACGCGGCCCTCGCGAACGGGGGGTCGCCGGCGAACGAGCCGATGGACCACGGCTGGATGTACGGGCGGAGCTTCGACGACCCGGACGGCCACCTGTGGGAGGTGTTCTGGATGGACCCGGCCGCCGCGGCGGCGGAGGAGGGGTGACGGAGCCGTCACGCGGGTGAACCTGGCGGACGTCGCGGACTCCGCCGCGGCCTTCGGTCACAGGAGGCGCGCTTCGCGACTGGTGGTGACGCCGTCGCCGGCGGCCCCGCCCGCGGCGCCGGCTACGCGAAGAGGCGCAGGTCCGGCTCGCGCAGGCCGCGCAGCTCGGCGAGGTCGACGGTGGCGGTGTCGATGTCGCGCGACCGGGCGAGGGTGCGGGCCTGGGGCTTGACCGACTCGGCGGCGAGGATGCCGCGGCACCCCTCCATGCCGGGGTCGGCCCGGATGTACTCGAGGTAGCGGCTGAGCTGCTCGACGGCGTCGATGGTGCCGACCCGCTTCACCTCCACCGCGACCCACCCGTCGTCGTCGGCGCACAGGAGGTCGACGGGGCCGATGGGGGTGGGGTACTCGCGGCGCACCAGGCGGAGCCCGTCGGCGAGCGCCTCGGGGGCGGCGGCGAGCGCCTCCTGCAGGTCCCGCTCGACGCCGTCCTTCTCCAGGCGGGCGGCTTCCCCCATGTCGTGGGCGGTGTCGGACAGCACCTCGCGGATGCGGATCTCGAGCCGTTCCAGGCGGGCGCCGGTGCCCTTCTCGACGATGATCGCCTCGGCGGTCTCGTCGACCCGGGTCGGCGGCGTCATCCAGTTCTGCGGCTTGTAGCCGCCGGCGTCGGAGTGGATCATGATCGACCCGTCCGCCTTGCACATGATGAGCCGCACCGCCATCGGCAGCACGGATGTGACGCGTCCACGGTAGTGGACCTCGCAGTGGGCGACGATCAGGCGCAGAGGGGCGGACCTCCGGGTGCGTGCGGGGCGCATCGTACCGGCGGCGTCGGACCGCGCCGCGCGTCAGGGGGCGCCGGGGGTGCGGCGGGCGGTGAGGGCGGCCCAGCAGAGGGCGACGGCGATGCCGGCGAGGGCGCCCCCGGCGACGTCGGCGGGCCAGTGCGCGGCCAGGGTGAGCCGGGACCAGGCGATCACGGCGGGCCATGCGGCGGCGGCGGCGCGGGCCCACGGGGTGGGGTGGAGGCGGGCGAGGAGGGCGCCGGCGAGGACGGCGGTGATGACGTGGCCGCTGGGGAACGAGCCGGGGGCGATGCCGACCCGCGCCGCGGCGACGTCGGTGACGACGGGGGTGGGTCCCGGGCGCGCGACGATCGTCTTGGTGGCGGCCTCGACGGCGCCGCCCGCGCCGACGGCGAGGAGCCACCGCACCGCGACGCGCGTTCCCCGGCGGCGCCCGTGGCGGCGCAGGCACAGGAGCGTCCCGGCGGCGGCGGTGACCGGTCCGGACCCGGCCCAGGCGATGGCGACGGCGGCGTGCACGGTGGGCGACCCGGGGGACCCGCGCACCTGCGGGAGCCAGTCGCGGTCGGCGTCGTCGA
>JBFLWO010000393.1:0-2816 GCA_040757755.1 Actinomycetota bacterium | reverse complement strand
TGCGCGACATCACCGGCCACGGCTGGGCGGAGCTCATGGGCCTCGACGGCCCCGTCGACACCTGCGGCGTCACCGCCCCCGTCGCCGCCGTCGCGCAGCGCGGCACCTGCCTTCTCGCCGCCTCCGCCGGGCACCCCCGCGCCCTCGACGTGGTGAGCCGCCACCACCTCGCCGTCGTCCCCGCGGAGCGCATCGTCCCCACCCTCGCCGACGCCCTCCGGGGGGCGTTCCGGGAGCGCGGCGCCCCCCCGTCCGCGATCTCCCTGGTGTCCGGGCCCAGCCGGTCCAGCGACATCGAGAAGATCTCCACGCTCGGCGCCCACGGCGCCCTGTCGCAGCACGTCCTCGTGATCGTGTAGGCGGGTCCCCTCTCAAGCCTCCGCGGGGGAACGGCCGATACCGACAGGGCACGCACCACGAGCAAGGACGCTGCCCTCGTGCGAGTTCGACACGCCCTCCGGGCCCTCATCGCCGCCGCCGCATGCGCGGTCGCGGCACCCGCCGTCGCCACCGCCGACCAGGCCTGGCCCCTCGGATCCGGCCAGAAGGTCTTCCCCGAGTCGCAGCGCCCGGCCGCCGTCCCCGCCGCGCTCACGCTGGGCGCCGGGCAGGACGAGTACGAGGGCGGCAT
Source organism: Actinomycetota bacterium (assembly GCA_040757755.1). GTDB lineage: Bacteria > Actinomycetota > Thermoleophilia > Miltoncostaeales > Miltoncostaeaceae > JBFLWO01. The sequence goes on along the minus strand of JBFLWO010000393.1, from coordinate 2,185 downwards.
CGTCGCGGTGCGCCTCGACGGCGGGGGGAGCGTCCCGGCGAAGGTGAGCGACCTCGTCGGCCCCGGCACGATCCCCGGGGCGTCGGTCGAGCGGTTCCGCGTGGGCTACGTGCCGGTCACGAAGACGTCGACGGGCGTGGACGCGCTGGAGAGCTCCCGCTACCCGGACCCGCTCATCCCCCTCGCCCCCGGCGAGCCGCTCCAGGCGAACGCCGGCGAGACCACCGGCCTGTACCTCCTCGTGCACGTGCCGGCCGGCGCCCCCGCCGGCCGCTACACGGGGTCCGTCGACCTCGGCGCCGCCGGGAACGTGCCGGTCGAGCTCGACGTCGTCGCCGTCCCCGTGAGCCGCGACGGCTACCAGGTCGTCGGCCGGCTCGAGCCCCTCTCCCTCGCCGCCGCCCTCGGCGTGGAGGAGGGCGACCCCGCCCTGCGGGCCGGCGTGTACGACACGCTCCTGCCGATGCTCCGCCGGCACGGCGTGAGCCCCTCCCAGGTCCCGTTCGGCCGGCCCCGCATCGACGAGGCCACGTGGGCGGCGGACTTCACCAACAAGCCGTGGAACCCCGTGTCCGACAACATCGACCGGGTCCTCGCGATGGGCTTCCCGCGCATCGAGATCCCGTTCCTGCCCCTGTACGGCCCGATCGACGACCGCAGCTACTCGCAGGACGCGAAGCGGCGCACCTACGCGCAGGGCCTCGCCGCGCGCTTCGGCCCCGTCGCGGGGCGCACCTTCGCGCTGCCGGTGGACGAGCCGAAGACCGAGGAGTACCCGGTGGTGCGGCGCGCCTCGGCGCAGCTCAAGTCCGCGAACCCCGCGCTCCCCGTGATGGTCACCGAGGCCCCCAGCCCGGAGGCGCTCACCGGCCTGAGCTCCGCCGTCGACATCTGGGCGCCGCCGCTGTGGTCCTTCTACCAGTACCGCTCCGCCATTGAGAAGGTGCGGGCGCAGGGCAAGGACGTGTGGTGGTACGTGTACGGCAGCGACACGCAGCGGTTCACCCCGAACTTCCTCATCGACAAGCCCACCACCGAGGCCCGGGTGAACGGCTGGCTCGCCGCCCGCGAGGGCGTGCAGGGCATGTTCTACTGGTCGCTCAACTCGTGGCGGCCCGGCAAGGTGTACCAGGACCCGTGGACCACGCCGTGGCGGCTCAGCCACGTGAAGCAGGCCGACACGTGCGGCGGCGCCGCGCGCGAGGTCGGCGGCAACGGCGAGGCGAGCCTCCTCTACCCGGGCCCCGGGCCTGCGACCCCCGCATACGGGTCGCTGCGCCTCGAGGCGCTGCGCGACGGGATCGAGGACCACAGCCTGCTCCTCTCCCTGAAGGCCCGCGACCCCGCCTACTACCAGCGGATCGTCGACGGCGTCTCGCGCCCCTACTCCGGGGAGCACACCGGCTTCGACCCCTGCAAGCCGACGAACCGGCCGCCGTACCTGCCGGTCGTCGCCACCGACCCGGGCGACATCGACGCCGCCCGCACCGCCGTGCTTCGGCGCCTGTCCGGCGGCCGCCTCGTCACGCTGCGCGGCCGCGTCGTGCGCGGCGGCAAGCCGGTCGCGGGCGCGGTCGTGCGGTTCGGGATCTTCCGCACCGTCACCGACGCCAACGGCGAGTTCGTGCTCCCCGACGTCCCGCCGGTGCCCGGCACCATCGTCATCAGCCGCGACCCGGAGGGCGTCGTCGACCGGATCGAGACGGCCGTCACGCCGGAGATGGTGGCGTCCGACGAGGTCGCCGTCGCGCCGCCGCCGCTCCCGGCGCGCCCCACCCGCGCGGTGTCGGGCCTCGGGCGGTTCACCGCCCGGCGCACCCCCGCCCGGGCCCGGATGGTCGGCCGCCGGCTCGAGATGACCATCGCGCGCCGGTACACCCCCGCGGGCCGCGAGCTGCCCGCCGAGCTGCACACGCCGCCGGAGGTGGAGGCCTGGTACCCGCGCGGCGCCGCCGGCCGGAAGGACCGCAGCTGGGCGGGGTGGCGGTACCTCGAGTTCGACGTCGAGGTGACCCGGCCGAGCGCCGCGGACCAGCCGTGGCGGCTCGTCGTGACCCCCGGCAACTGGCGGTCCGCCCGCTACCTCGTGGTCGGCCAGACCCGCCAGCACCTGCGGCTCGACCTCACGGGCCTGCCCCTGCGCGACGTGCGGTACCTGCGCTTCGGCATCGAGAGCGCGCTTCCC
>JBFLWO010000392.1:0-2816 GCA_040757755.1 Actinomycetota bacterium | reverse complement strand
CGGCGGATCTTCCCGGGTCAGTAGCCGGGACGGACCCGGCTCGTCTCGCCGGCCGCGGCGCCCAGCGCGGCGGCGGCGTCACGCCCCACCGGGGCGCGGTCCGACGCGACGATCACCCGGCACGGCGCGTTGCGCAGCACGTAGTCGACGGTGCGGCCGAAGATCCGCTCCCCGATGCGCCGCTTCTGGGCGACGCCCATCATGATCACCTGCGCGTTCGCGCGGGCCGCCTCCTCCACGATCGCCCGCCCCGCCTGACGCCCGTGCACCACACGCGTCTCGACGCGCGCCCCATACTCCTCCGCCAGGGCGCGGGCATGGCTCAAGAGCTCCTCCGCGGTGCGCTCCGCGCGCGGCAGCTTCGCGTCCAGCGGCAGGTTCATGGGGATCTCGATCACGGTGATCGCCTCGATCGTGACGCCCTGGTCGGCGGCGAGCTTCCCCGCCGTCACCATCATCTCCTCGCTCATCTCGTTCGCGACGACCGGCACCAGGATGTTCGTGTAGGCGACGTCGACGTCGAGGGCCGGCCCCTCCCGGGCGAGCACCGCCGTCTCGTCCACCGCCACCCGGATCCTGCGCCGGTACAGCAGGTAGATCACGAAGCCGAGCGCCATCCACGCCGTGCCGATCAGCCACTCGTTCGTGTTCAGCACCAGCACCGCGAACCACGCGAAGCCCGTGCCCGCACCGCCGAGCACCGCGAACAGCGGCACGTCCCGCCCGCGCACCACGATGTTCGGCCGGCCGCGGAACGGCCGCGGGATCCCGGGCTGGCGCAGGCGCAGCACGAAGATCGCGGCGTGCGCGATCGTGAACGACAGCATCGCCCCGTACGCGTACATGTTCGCGAGGAAGTCCGTCTCGCCCGGGATCATCACGAGCGCCGCGACCCCGCAGAACACGAGGATCGCGAGATACGGCGTGCGGAAACGCGGGTGGACGCGCCGGATGATCGGCGGCAGATGCCGGTACGACCCCATCGAATAGGTCAGGCGCGACACGCCGATCACCCCGGCGTTCGTCGCGATCAACAGGATCGTCGCGGCGAGGACACCGACGTAGACGCGCAGCGCGTCGAGGGCGAGCCCATGGATCGGCAGGCTCTCCACGATGCCCTGGATCGGGTCGGCGGCGTACGTCGTGCCGAGGGCCGTCTCGTAGCCGTCCGCCGTGCGGTTCACCGGCAACGCCGACAGGGCGACCACCGGGATGCTCGCGTACATCACGAACACCGCGATCACCGTCGCCCGGATCGACGCGGGCACGGTCCGCGCCGGGTCCCGCGCCTCCTCCGCCATGTTCGACACCGTCTCGATGCCCGTGTAGGCGATCATCGCGACGGTGATGCCGAAGATGAACTCGCTCCACGTCGGCGCCACGCCCCACTGGATGTTGTCCCACAGCACCGTCGGCGACAGCAGCATCACCCCGCCCAGGACCACCAGGAGAAGCTGCGTCGCCAGGTCCAGGAGGGCGAGGGCGATGTTGAGGCGCGCCGCCTCCTTGATCCCCACCACGTTCAGCACCGCGAGCAGCGCCACCACCGTGATGCCGATGATCACGTCCCACGGCTTCGTCTTCAGCGGCTCCCAGAACACCGCGAGGTAGTGGGGCACGAAGAACGCCGAGATGGCGATCGTGATGATGTAGTTCAACATCTGCGCCCACGCCGCCCCGAACGCGGTCAGCTCGTTGAACGCGCGGCGCGCGAACGACGACGACCCGCCCGCCTCCGGGAACGTCGCCGTCCCCTCCGTGTACGTGATCGCCGTCATCGCGAACACGAGGCCCGCGATCATGAACACGAGCGGCGTCAACCCCAGGGCATGCGCCGCCACCACGCCGAGGGCGTAGTAGATCGAGGAGCCGACGTTCCCGTACGCCGTCGAGAACAGGCCGGGGACGCCGACGACCCGCTCCAGCCGCTCCGCGCGGCGGGTCCGCCGTGCCATCAGCCGGAGGCCGTCAGGCCGGGCGGGGTGGAGATCTGGGGAGTAAGCGGAGGCATGTCCGGACGCCGGGGGCGCGCCCCCGGGCGGGTGGAGAGTACCGCCGGGACCGGCGGCATGCCGCCCTCCACGCCCCCGCCCGCACCCGTAGAGTCCCGGCGGTCCTGTCCCGGTGACGATGGAGGCGGCACGTGGCGCTCTTCGAGGGCGTGGAGACGGTCTTCTACCAGGTGTGCAACATGGACAAGGCGGTCGCCTTCTACCGCGACGTGCTCGGCCTCGAGCTGAAACGGCGGGAAGGCAACGACTGGGCGGAGTTCACCGTCGGCGGCGTCGACCTCGCCCTCTCCGGCGAGCTCGCCGTGCCGCCGCAGCAGGGCGGCGCCACCGTCGTCCTCCGCACCGGAGACATCGACGCCCTCGAAGCCCACCTCACCGGCAACGGCGTCCGCCGCGGCCGCATCGAGGACCTCGGCGGCGCCCGCATGCTCGACATCTACGACCCCGACGGGAACCAGATCCTCGCGATGCAGGCGGGCTGAGCCTCGCCTCGAAGGTTTCGCTCCGGCCGGCCTCGCGTCTCCGTCACTGGCGCATCACTGATGCGGGATCCGCATCCCTGAGACGGGACGCGGATCCTGCACACGCAGGGTGGGGGCTACTCCTCGGTGCGGCGCCGCTCGTCGTCCAGGGCCCGCGTGAACGCCTCGATGTCCTCCACCGCGATCACGAGGCGCCGTGTTCCCCAGGAGAACGGCGCCCGCACCCGCACCTCCTCCGAGAAGTCCACCACCGCGGCGTCCCCCGACGCCGGCACGAACGCCACCAGACGCCGGCCGATGCGGACCCCCACCCCGCCCCACC
>JBFLWO010000391.1:0-2820 GCA_040757755.1 Actinomycetota bacterium | reverse complement strand
GCGGCACGTTCGGCGACGACCGGCCCGGTCGGGCCGCCGAGCCGCGCCCGGATACGGATGCGGTCGTAGCCGTCGTACTCGAAGTAGAAGGCGTTGTAGGCGAGGGTCACGACCGGGGCGGCGGGGTCGACGGTGACGGTCCGCTCCAGCCGGTACGTCTCGATCTGCTGCGTCTCGGTGGCCGACAGGAACGGGCCGCCCAGCCGGGCCATCGCCGTCCCCTCGGGGGGCGTCACCGTGACGGCGTGGCCGGTGCCGGCCGCGTCCGTCCAGGTGAACGTGTCGGCGCCGACGGCGCACACTCCGCGTTTCGGGGTGACGCAGCCGGCGGGGGAGCTCGCGCCGCCCGCGCCGACGACGGTGGCGGTCCAGCCGTCGAGGCCGCTCTCGAACCCCCCGTTCGCCGGCCCGGGGGCCGCGGCTGCGGGCGCCACGGCGGCGAGCGCGGCGGCGGCGGCGGCCAGGGCCGGCAGGCGGGTGGGGGGCGTCCGGCGCCGCCGCGGGCGGCGAGGATCGGTTTCCCGAGTGACCGTGTCGCGATGTGCCGCCATGTCGTCCCTCCGCGTTCCCGGCGCGATCCCCGCAGGTGCGGGGGCGGCGGCGCGAGGGCGGCGGTCGGATGCGGCCGTCTCGTGTCACCGCCGTGCCAGCGAAGCCGGGGGACGCAAGTGCCGTCCACGCAGATGACGGAACTGTCATTCGGTGGTCATCGTGCGCGGAGGTGATGGCGATTTCCCGCGCGGCCGCTACCTGGACCTTCGTTCAGTCACTCGCACGGGGGATGTCTGCGGCACGTTTCGGCTCGCGATGCGGGGGCGGAATCACCTGTGTGCGGCGATCCGCCTCCGCCGAGGCTTCCGGGTACCTAGACGGAGGTATGGGTCACCCCGCTGAACCGCTCATTGGGTCAGTATCCGCTGCGGAATATCCGAAGCTACGTTGCGCCAATGCCGAGGGTTCTTGTCATCGAGGATGAGGCCCGGATGGCGTCGTTCGTGACGCGCGCCATCAGCGCGCACGGGCTGGTCGTGGAGTGCGCCGGCGACGGGGTCACCGGCCTGCGGAAGATCCTGAGCGGCCGCTACGACCTGGTGATCCTCGACCTCGTGCTGCCGTCGATGGACGGCATGTCGGTGCTGCGGGAGGCCACCCTCGCGCGGCCCGACCTGAACGTGCTGGTGATGTCCGCGATGACCGACATCCAGGCGAAGGTGGAGTGCCTCGACCTGGGGGCGGAGGACTACATCACGAAGCCGTTCGCGCTCGCCGAGCTCCTCGCCCGCGTGCGGGCCCGGCTGCGCTCCCGCGACACCGGCCGGGAGGGCGACCTGCGCTCAGGCGACCTGGTGCTGGACGTCACCCGCCGCGAGGCGCGGGTCGGCGACCGCGTCGTGCCGCTCGCGACCCGCGAGTTCCTGCTGCTGCGCCACCTGCTGCTCCGCACCGGCGAGGTCGTGCCGCGGGAGGAGCTCCTCGCCCGCGTGTGGGGCGTGTCGTTCGACCCGGGGAGCAACGTGGTGGACGTGTGCGTCCGCCGCCTGCGCGGGAAGCTCGGCGACGGCCTCATCGAGACGATCCGCGGCGTGGGCTACACGGTGGGGAGCGCGAATGCGGTCCCCGCGTAGCCACGTCCCCGAGGTCGCCTGGGGGGTGTTCGCCACCGCGAACGTGGCGATGATGGTGGCGTTCCCCGGCGAGGCGACGATCTCGTTCCACTTCGTGTGGGTCAGCCTGATGATCCTGTACGGCTACCGCGTGTGGCAGCCGCCGGTCACGTGGGTGGTCCTGGCGGTGGTGGGCGTCGCGACGGGGGTCGCGCTGGTCCCGAACGCGCGCCACACCGGCGAGTGGGTGGAGCTCGCGGAGATCCCGCTGATGGGGACGGCGTTCGTGGTGATGGCGTCGTACGCGCGGCGGCGGGAGGCGGCGCTCGCCGCGACGCAACGTGCCGCGGAGCGCGAGCGGGAGTTCCTGCGCAACGCCGCCCACCAGCTGCGCACGCCGATCGCCGTGGCCCGCGGTCACGCGGAGCTCATCCGCGACGCGGCCGCGGCCCCGGCGGTGGCGGACGACGCGGCGGTGGTGGTGGAGGAGCTCGACAACCTGGCCCGCGCGTCGGAGCGCCTGCTTCTGCTGGCGGCCGCGGAGCGGGAGCGCTTCCTGCGGGTCGGGGACCTGGACCTGGAGGAGCTCCTCGTGCGGGCGGTCCGCCGCTGGAGCGTCGTCGCCGACCGGTCGTGGCGGGTGGACGCCGACGTGACGGGAACGGTGCGCGCCGACGTGGACCGCATCGAGTCGGCCCTGGACGCCGTGGTCGAGAACGCGGTGCAGGCGACGCGGGACGGCGACCGGATCGAGCTGTCCGCCCGGCGGGAGGGTGCGGCGGCGGTGGTGCGGATCCGCGACGAGGGGCGTGGCATCGCCCCGCAGGACCTGCCGCACCTGTTCGAGCCGTTCTACAGCCCGGCGCGCGAGGGGCGCGGCGGGCGGCGCGGCACCGGCCTTGGGCTCGCGATCGTGAAGGCGATCGTGGAGGCCCACGGCGGGACGGTCGAGGCGCGCGGCGCGCCGGGCCGCGGCGCGGTGGTGGAGCTGCGCCTGCCCGACCGCGGGGACACGCCGGACGGCGCCGCCGGCGGGCCGGCCCGCGACGCGCGTGCACCCGTCGAGTCCGCCTGCTGACGGCAGATGACGTCGGCGTGACGGCGGCGTCACCCAGCCCTCGCCGGGCGGGCGGATCGGTCCTCGTCGCGACCAGGACGCGCGCCGCCGCCTCCCCCGACCCGACCGCCGCCCCGCTGCCCGACCCGTGCGGGGCGG
>JBFLWO010000390.1:0-2823 GCA_040757755.1 Actinomycetota bacterium | reverse complement strand
GTCGGCCGGGTCGCCGAGGTCGGGGCGGGGGTGGGGCTCGCCCCCGGCGCGCGGGTGTTCGTGCACCACCATGTGCCGTGCTTCACCTGCCGGCTGTGCCGGGCGGGGCGCCACACCCTGTGCCCCACGTTCCGGGCGACCCGGATCGACCCGGGCGGCCTCGCCGAGCTCATCCGCGTCCCCGAGCCCAACGTCCGCGCCGACGTCCTCGTCCTGCCGGACGACCTGCCGGACCTCGCCGCGACCCTGATCGAGCCGCTCGGCTGCGTCATCCACGGCCTGCGGCTCGCCCGGGTGGGTCCCGGGGCGCGCGTCGCCGTGGTGGGGGCGGGCGCGATGGGGCTCCTCGAGGTCCAGGCGGCCCTGGCGCTGGGCGCCGCCCGCGTGGTGGCCGTGGAGCCGCAGGCGGACCGGCGCGCGCTGGCGGAGCAGGCCGGCGCGACGGCCCTCGCGGACGGGTCGCCCGGCGCCGTGCGGGAGGCCCTCGGCGGCGACCTCGCCGATGCGGTGATCGTGTGCACCTCGAACCGCGGGGCGATCGCCGGCGCGCTCCACCTCGCCGGCGACGCGGGCGTGGTGCAGCTCTTCGCGCCGACCCCGCCGGGGGAGATCGTGGGGCTCGACCTCGGCGCCGTGTTCTTCCGGGAGGTCGAGATCCAGTCCACGTACTCCGCCGGGCCGCACGACACGCGCGACGCCCTCGCGATGCTCGTCTCCGGCGCCGTGCGGTGGCGGCCGCTCCTCACCCACACCGTGCCGCTCGCCGACGTGCAGGAGGCGTTCCGGCTGGCGCGGTCCGGCGAGGCGATGAAGGTGGTGGTCGTGCCGTGACCGCCGCGCGGTCCGCGCACGGTGCGCGCGCCCGTCCGCGCCGGGCCCGTCCGGCGGGGCCGGGGGGCGGTGGTGCGCTATAGTCCCGCGGCCGGTCCGTCCGGCCACTTCGCGGTGAACGTAGCTCAGTTGGTAGAGCTCCTGGTTGTGGTCCAGGCGGTCGAGGGTTCGAGTCCCTTCGTTCACCCCTCCGGGAAGCGTTCGCGTGAAGCACGGTCGCGGCGGTTTCCGGCCGGTCTCGCGCGGGTGTGGCGAAATCGGCAGACGCGCTAGGTTTAGGTCCTGGTGGGGAAACCCGTGGAGGTTCGAGTCCTCTCACCCGCATGACGAACGCACTGACGACTGAAATCACTCCCCTCGAGAACGACCGCGTCCGGCTGGACGTGGCCGTCGCCGAGGATGAGGTGCGCCGCCGCACCGACGCCACGATCCGCGAGATCGCACGGAACGTCCGCATCCCGGGCTTCCGCCCCGGCAAGGCCCCCGCCAACGTCATCGTCCAGCGCATGGGGCGCGACTACGTGCTCCAGAAGATGGTCGAGGACTCCCTCGGCCGCTGGTACGCCCAGGCGGTGGAGGACACCGGCATCGACCCGATCGACGACCCCGAGGTCGACTTCGACGGCCCGCCGGAGAGCGGCGACCTCACGTTCACCGCCACCGTCCGCACGCGCCCGAAGGCGACGCTCGGCACGTACAAGGGCATCGAGGTGGGGCGCGAGGAGGTGGTGGTCGAGGAGGCCGCCGTCGACGCCGAGATCGAGCGTCTGCGCGAGCAGGTCGCCCGCCTGCAGCCCGTCGAGCGGGCCGCCGCCCAGGGCGACTTCGTCACCATCGACTTCACCGGCGCGATCGACGGCACCCCCGTGCCGAACGGCTCGGGCCGCGACTACCTCATCGAGATCGGCGGCCGCGGCCTGATGCCCGGCTTCGACGAGCGGGTCGTCGGGCTCGCCGGCGGGGAGACCACCGCCTTCACCGTCGACTACCCGGAGGACGACCAGCGTCCCGCGCTCGCCGGCAAGAGCGTCGAGTACACGGTCACGGTCAAGCAGGTCCAGGAGAAGGTGCTGCCGCCGCTCGACGACGAGCTGGCCCCGCAGATCAGCGAGTTCGACACGCTCGCCGAGCTGCGCGCCGACGTCGAGTCCCGGCTGCGCACCGCCGTCGAGGCCCGCGTCAACGAGCTCTTCCGCCGCGCCGTGATCGACGCGGTCGCCCGCGAGGCCACCGTCGAGGTCCCGGACGTCATGGTGCAGCGGCGCGTCAGCGACATCCTCCACGAGACGATGCACCGCCTGCCGCGCGGCCTCACCCTCGAGGCGTACATCCAGGCGATCGGGAAGACCCCGCAGCAGGTGGTCGAGGAGCTCACCCCCGACGCGACGATGTCGATCCGCCGCGAGCTCGCCGTCGAGGCGGTCGCCGAGGCGGAGGGCATCGAGGTCAGCGACGAGGACCTCGAGGCCCAGGTGCGCACCGACGCCGAGGCCGCCGGCCGCGACGCCGACGAGCTCCTCGCCCAGGTCGCGTCGCAGGGCGCGAAGGAGCAGCTCCGCAAGGACCTGGTCCGCGAGCGGGCGATGACCTTCCTCGTCGAGTCCGCGGTGCCGATCACGATGGAGCAGGCGGCCGCGCGCGAGAAACTGTGGACGCCGGAGAGCAAGGACCCCGAGGCCGCCACGCCGAAACTGTGGACGCCCGGCCAGCCGGAGCCCCCGCCCGCCACCCGAAAGTCGACGCCCAAGGACGCATGAGCCCGCTGATCCCCATGGTCATCGAGCAAACCTCCCGGGGGGAGCGCTCGTTCGACATCTACTCGAGGCTCCTCGCCGAGAGGATCGTCTTCCTGGGGACCCCCGTCGACGACCAGATCGCCAACCTGATCGTGGCGCAGCTCCTGCACCTGGAGAGCGAGGACCCCGACAAGGACGTCTCGCTGTACATCAACTCCCCGGGCGGCAGCGTGTACGCGGGGATGGCGATCTACGA
>JBFLWO010000389.1:0-2829 GCA_040757755.1 Actinomycetota bacterium | reverse complement strand
ACTGGCGCAGCACGCGCGGCAGAAGCTACGTGATCTCCGCCGACAGCGCGAGGGCCTCCTCCGCCAGGCCCCTCACGTCCCCCGCGGGCGTCACCGCGTCCGCCAGGGCGCGCGCGACCTCCTCCAGGCGGCCGCACGCCGCCTCCAGCGCCCGCCGGTCCTCCCCGGGGCTCACCCGCCGCCCCCCGCCGACCGCGCCACCGCGCCGAGCACGCCGTTCACGAACGCCGCGGCCTCCGCCTGGCAGTACCGCTTCGCCAGCTCCACCGCCTCGTCGATCGCCACGGCCGCCGGCACGCCACCCGCCCTGATCTCATGCACCGCGACCCGCAGGATGCTGCGCTCCAGAGGAGCGATGCGCTCCACCGTCCACCCCTCCGCCGCGGCGCCGATCGCCGCGTCGATCCCGGCGCGGTCCGCCGTCACGCCCGCGACCAGGCCGCGGGCGAAGTCGTCGAGTGGCTCCCCCGCGCGCCGCGCGTTCGCCTCCAGCTCCCCCACCGGCAGGTCCGTGACGTCCTTCTGGTACAGCACGAACACCGCGGCCCGCCGGGCCGCGCGGCGCCCGCGCTCCGGCGCGGGGCGTGGCGTGCCACTCATACCGCGGTCGCGGCCGCGAGCGACGGCAGCGCGTGGCCGCGCTCCGTGAGGTACGCCGTCGTGTAGCGCCCCTCCACGAAGGGGGGGTCGACCACGATGTCCCGGAAGAGCGACAGGGTGGTGGGGAGCCCCGTCACCTCCGTCTCCTCCAAGGCCCGCCGCAGCCGCGCGACCGCCCGCGGCCGGTCCGGCCCCCACACGCACAGCTTCGCGAGCAGCGAGTCGTAGTTCGGCGGCACCGCGTACCCGGGACGGCAGTGCGTGTCGACGCGGATCCCCGGCCCCCCGGGAAGCCGGAACTCCCGCAGCCTCCCCGCCGCCGGCCGGAAGTCCCGGGCGGGGTCCTCCGCGTTGATCCGCACCTCGATCGCCGCGCCGCGCGACTCGGCCACCCCCGTGCGCGACAGGAGCTCCCCCTGCGCGACGCGAAGCTGCTCGTGCACCAGGTCGAGGCCGGTGACGAGCTCGGTGACGGGGTGCTCCACCTGCAGGCGCGCGTTCAGCTCCAGGAAGTAGAAGCGCCCCTCCGCGTCGACGAGGAACTCCATGGTGCCTGCGCTGCGGTAGCCCCAGTCGCGCGCCGCCCGCAGGCACGCCTCGTGCATCTCGCGGCGCGTCGCATCGAGCAGGTTCGGCGCCTGCGCCTCCTCCACCAGCTTCTGGTGGCGGCGCTGGATGGAGCACTCCCGGTCGCCGCACACGAGCACGCCGCCGAGGCCGTCCGCCAGGATCTGCACCTCGACGTGCCGGGCCCCGATCAGGAGCTTCTCGACGTACAGGGACCCGTCGCCGAACGCGGCGCGCGCCTCGGCGCTGGCCGTGTCGAACGCGGAGGAGAGCTCGGCGGCGCTGTCCACGCGGCGCATCCCCCGCCCCCCGCCGCCGGCCGCCGCCTTCAACAGGATCGGGAACCCGGCCCGCTCCGCCGCCTCCCGGGCCGACGCCAGGTCGCTCACCGGGCCGTCGGACCCCTCCAGCACGGGGAGTCGCACCTCCCGGGCGGCGCGCTTCGCCTCCACCTTGTCCCCCATGCGCGCCATCAGGTCCGGGGAGGGGCCGACGAACGCGATGTCGTTCTCCGCGCAGGCGATGGCGAACGTGGGGTTCTCGCTGAGGAAGCCGTAGCCGGGGTGCACCGCGGTGCACCCCGTGATCTCCGCGGCGCCGATGACGTTGCGGATGTCGAGGTACGAGTCGCGCGGCGCGGGCGGGCCGATGCACACGGCCTCGTCGGCGAGGTGCACGGCGGCGCTGTCGGCGTCGGCCGTGGAGTAGACGGCGACCGTGGGGATCCCGAGCTCGCGCGCCGCCCGGATGACCCGCACGGCGATCTCGCCGCGGTTGGCGACCAGGAGCTTCACGACGGGTCGATGACGAAGAGGAGCTGACCGAACTCCACCGGCTCCTCGTTGTCGGCGGTGATCTCCTTCACCACCCCGCCGACCGCGGACGAGATCTCGTTGAACAGCTTCATCGCCTCGATGAGGCACAGCGTCTGCCCGGCCTCCACCCGGTCGCCCGGCTTCACGAACGGGTCGGCCTCCGGCGACGGCGCCCGGTAGAAGGTCCCCACGATCGGGCTCTCCACCCGGATGAGGCCCTCCCCGGCGGCCGGGGCGCCCGGCGCCGCCGCACCCCCCACGGGCACGGCGACCGGCGCGGCGCGGCGCACGGTGACCCGCGCCCCGCCCACCTCCACTTGCACCTCGGCGTCGCCCGCGCCCTCCACGACGTCGACGAGCGTCTCGAGGAGCGTCCGGTCGAGGCCGGGGGCGGTGATCGGAGCGTCCGCGTCGTCCGACAGCGACATGCGCCGGCGCGCGAGCCGCTCCACCGACTCGGGGAACTGGGCCCACAGCACGAGGTCCTCCTCGCTGAGCCCCCCGGGGCCGAGGCGGTGCACCTCGTCGAGGTCGATGGCGGCGGGGACGTCGTCGCCGGCCGCGTCGCGGGCCGCCGCGAGGGCGTCGCCGGCGACGGGTCCGCGCAACGGTCCCATCCGGCCGAGCGCGACCGCCGCGAGGTCCGGCTCGATGTCGCCCCAGCGGTTCCCGTCGATGGCGTGGCGGGCCGCCTGGGACACGATCGCGGCGCCGACCGGGTCGGCGAGCGTGACGCCGCCGAGGTCCGCGGCGATCGCCGCGATCTCCTCCCCCGTCTGGCGCAGCCGGTCGAGCACGCCGAGCCGCACGAGGCGGGCCACCAGGCCGGACACGAGCTCCGGCGGCA
>JBFLWO010000388.1:0-2838 GCA_040757755.1 Actinomycetota bacterium | reverse complement strand
AGGGGCCGCCCGGCGCGCTCTCCGGCACGGCAGGCGGCGACCTCACCGGCACCTACCCGAACGCGGAGATCGCGGCGGGGGCGGTGGGCTCGGCCGAGCTCGCCGCGCCCGAGGCGTGGCACGCCGTCGGCGCGGACGGGGAGCCGCCGTTCGCGAGCGGCTGGAGCAACTACACCGGCGCCAGCGTCTCCGACCCCCAGCCGCTGAGCTTCCGGCGCGACGTCACCGGCACCGTCCACGTCGCCGGGCAGATCACCGGCGGCACCGTGGCGTGCGGGTCACCGGTGTTCACCCTCCCCGCCGGGTACCGGCCGGCGCACAACCGCTACTTCCCGGTGGCGTCCGCGTCGAGCGGCGCGCCGCTGAGCCCCGTCCCGGGCTTCGCGCTCGTCACCGCCGGCGGCGACGTCAGCGTCTGCGCCGGGTCGAACCTGTTCGCCTCCCTGGAGATCACCTTCAGCCCGTGACCGCCGAGGCGGCCCCGCCGAGCGAGCTCGGTGGGGCCGCCACGCGTCCCGAGCCGCGCGTCACCCGGCGGACAGCACCGGCGCGGACCCCTCCGGGAAGTCCTCCCGCGCCAGGACCAGGGGCTCCGCCTCCAGCGCCTTGAAGATGGGCTTCGCGACCGTCTGCTTGAAGATGAAGCCCTCCTGCACCAGCTCCAGGCCGCGGAAGCCGATGACCAGGCCCCCGTCCACCGACAGGGCCGCGAAGCTCGTGGACTCCTGCCACGACACCCCCACCTTGCCGGTCACGTTCCCCAGCGAGGCGCCGGGGGAGCCGAGGCCCGCGTCGGCGCGCAGCACGACCTCCGCGCCCTTCGCGGACGCGCCGAACGCGAACCCCCACCCCGCGACGAGCAGCTGGGTGACGGCGACGTCGCCGATCTGCATCTTCGGCCAGGAGCCGCCGTTCCACGCCCTCACCATCTGCTCCGCGATCGCGCGCTCGTCCCCCAGGCGCTGCTCGCGCACGTCCCGGTACACCATCGCCATCGCGTCGCTGCTCGTGAAGCTGATCCGGAAGCCGACGTCCGCCGCCGCGACCGCCTTGAACGCCGTGTCGGTCTCCCCCGCCGCCTTCACCGAGATGTCGACCCCGCCCTCCGTCGACCACTGGTACTCGTCGGGGCGGGTGTCCGGCGGCGGCGGCACCGGCAGCGCCACCCCGCGGTCCTTCAGGTCGTACTCGTAGACGAACTCGCCGTCCCTGATCCGCCCCGCCATCCCGAGCCGCAGGTCCGCGCCGGGACGCCACGCCGGGATCCACGTGTGGATCCCGAAGCGGTCGCGGAACACCTCGTCGTACGTCTCATGCTGTGACATCGAACCTCCGGGATCTCGAGGGGTGGCGACCCGCCTACGACGTGGCAGAGCCGTCCGGACGGGGGAACGACTGCATCCACGCGCGCGACGGCCCCGCGGCGGTGGCCGACGGGTCGCCCGACCCGAGGAGCACCCGCGTCAGAGCCGACGTCTCGTGCAGCAGCTCGTCGAGCGCCGCGTCGACCTCGCCCTGCGTCACGGTCCGCCTGCCCGCCTCCGCCGCGCCGAGGACCGCCTTGCGCAGAAGCTCCTTCACGAACGATGCCGTCACCCCCTCCATGCGGGCCACGACCGCGGCCGGTTCGTCCAGACGCAGGTCCATGCCGCGCGCGTAGAGGTCGAGCAGCCGCCGCCGGCACTCCGCATCGGGCAGCGGGATCTCGACGGCCAGGTCCACACGCCCGGGCCGGGCGGCGAGCGCGGGCTCCAAGGCGTCCGGGCGGTTCGTGGTGAGGATGAACGCGACGTCCGCGTCGGGGGACTGCCCGCTCATCTCGTTCATCAGGTCGAACAGGACCGGGCTCGACCCGCCGTGCGGCCCGTACACGCGCTCCTCGGCGACGAGGTCGACGTCCTCCAGCACGACCACCGCCGGGGCGAGGCGGCGCGCCAGGGCGCCGAACGCGCCCGCCATGCCCAGCGCGCCGCCGGTCAGGATCACGACCGTCGCGTCCACCAGGCGCCCCGTGAGGTAGCGCACCGTGAGGGTCTTCCCCGTGCCGGGCGGCCCCCACAGGAGGAGGCCCCGCCCGAGGTGGCGGCCCGCGGCGACGAGGGCGTCGCGATGCCGGCTCGGCCCGAGCACGTGACGCTCGATCCTCTCCAGCACGCCATCCGGCAGGACGAGCTCCCGGGGGTCCATCGCCTCACGGTCCAGGAAGGCGACGGTGCGGCGCCCCGTGGGCGTCACCTCCACCGTGATCACCTGGCCGCGGAACACGTCGACCTCGACGATCAGGTCGCGGATCGCGGCGAGCACGCCCTCCGCCACGCCCGGGGCCGGCGCCACCGCCTGCACCGTGAGCCCCGGCCCGCCCGGCGCGTGCTCCTCACCGCGCCGCACGAAGATGGCGATCGGGCCGTCCGGGCTCGTCACGAGGACAAGCGCGAAGTCGAGGCACGCGAGCGTCCGCCCCGGCCCCACCGGCACGTTCGTGTACTCGGGCGGCCCCACCGTCCAGTGGCGGCCCATCAGGAGCTCGCTGAGGCCGAGCATCGAGAAGCGCTTCGCCTGGCCGCCGATGCCGACGACGGTCGCGCCCCACCCCAGGCGGGCGAAGAGCGCGTCCAGCGCGAGCTGCAGGTTCGGGAGGTCGATGTCCTCCAGGTCCTCCGCCAGGATCGGAAGCTCGTCCGCGCCCGGCCCGAGGTGCGCCCGGATCCGCGGCCCCACCGGCTGCCCGTCGCCGGCCGCGGACTCGGCGAGGAGCTCCCCGACGAGGCGCGCGAGGTCGCGCCTCAGCTCATCGCCACCCGGCGAAGCACCCGACATGGGCGGGCACGCTACCTCCCC
>JBFLWO010000387.1:0-2839 GCA_040757755.1 Actinomycetota bacterium | reverse complement strand
CGCCACGATCGTCCAGCCCCGCCGCACGAGGTGCCGCTCCGCGGCCCGCTCCCCCGCCGCCCCCACGTCACCGGTCCGGCCCATGCGGGAAGCGTCGCGCCGCGGGCGCGCGCGGGTCCCGCGCGGATCGTGACGATCCACGCGCGGTCCCGTGCCGGAACCGTCGCGGCCGGCTCGGGCTTCAGGCAGGGGTACTTCCGACCGATCACAAGGAGGACCGGGAGTGCCGCCACGGGCCCCCGGTGTGCCCACGTCACACGGAAGAGGTGTCATGGTCGACTTCGCCGACCTGATCAATACCGTCGTCCAGAGCGGCGCCAGCGACCTCCACATCGTCGCGGGCCTCCCCCCGGTGATCCGTCTGAACGGGGAGCTGCAGCGGCTCGACGGCCCCCCGCTGATGCCGCGCGAGACCCGCGAGCTGATCTACGGGATCCTCACCCAGGACCAGCGGCAGCGCCTCGAGAACGACCTGGAGATCGACCTCTCCTACACCATCCCCGCGGCGGGGCGCTTCCGCGTGAACGTCTACTACCAGCGCGCCGCACTCGGCGCGGCGTTCCGCGTCATCCCCACCGGCATCAAGCGCCTCGAGGAGCTGCGGCTGCCGACGGCGATCCGCGAGTGGGCCGCGAAGCCCCGCGGCCTCGTCCTCGTGTGCGGGCCGACGGGGTCCGGGAAGTCCACCACCCTCGCGTCCCTCATCAACGAGGTGAACGAGAACCGGGCGTGCCACATCATGACGGTGGAGGACCCCATCGAGTTCCTGCACCGCCACAAGCGGGCGGTGGTGAACCAGCGTGAGGTCGGTGGCGACACCCGGTCGTTCGAGGCGGCGCTGCGCAGCGTGCTGCGGCAGGACCCCGACGTGATCCTCGTCGGCGAGCTCCGCGACCTCGAGACGATGCAGATCGCCCTGACCGCCGCCGAGACCGGCCACCTCGTGTTCGCGACGCTCCACACCTCCGACGCCCCCCAGACCGTCGACCGGTTCATCGACGTGTTCCCGCCGCACCAGCAGGAGCAGGTGCGGATCATGCTCGCCAACGCCCTGCAGGGGATCTGCGTGCAGCAGCTCCTGCCGACGCTGAACGGCGGGCGCGTCGTGGCGTGCGAGGTGCTGATGCCGACCCCGGCGGTGCGGAACCTGATCCGGGAGGGGAAGACGCACCAGATCTACTCGATGCTGCAGACCGGCTCGCAGCACGGGATGGTGTCGATGGACAGCTCCCTCGTCACGCTCGTGCGGCAGGGGATGATCAGCCCGCGGCTCGCGGAGGAGCGGGCCGGCAACCCGCAGGAGCTCCGCCGGCTCCTCGGCGTGGTGAAGGCGGTGTGACATGAGCTCTCAGGCCGTGTACGTCTACAAGGCCCTGGACCGCGGCGGGGCGTCCGTCACCGGGGAGGCGACGGGTGACTCGAAGGCGGCGGTCGCCGCGCAGCTGCGCCTGCGCGGGCTGACCGTGATCGACGTCGACGTGAAGGCGAAGACCCCGACCGTCGAGGACATCCTGGACCGCTACCGGCGGGTGAAGGCGAGGGACCTCACGGTCCTCGCGCGCCAGCTCGCCACCATGGTGTCGAGCGGCCTGTCGCTCCTGCGCGCCCTCTACGTCCTGGAGGAGCAGACCGACACCGCGAAGCTGAAGAAGATCATCGTCGAGGTCCGCCAGGACGTGGAGGCCGGCCTGTCGCTCAGCCAGGCGCTGGCGAAGCACCCCGACGCCTTCAACGACCTGTTCGTGTCGATGGTGCGGGCCGGCGAGGAGGGCGGCAACCTCGAGGAGGTCCTGGAGCGCATCGCGGTCCAGCTCGAGAAGGACGACAACCTGCGCCGCACCGTCCGCTCGGCGATGGTGTACCCGCTGCTCATCGCGGGGTTCGCGGTGGCTGTGCTGATCGGCATGGTGATCTTCCTGATCCCGATCTTCGCGAACATGTACAAGGACCTGGGCGGCGAGCTGCCCAGCATGACGAAGCTGATGATCAGCGTGTCGAACGCGATGCGCGGCTACTGGTACGCGTTCATCGTCGCGCCGTTCGTCACGGCGTGGGCGTTCCGCAGGTGGAAGAACAGCGACCGGGGACGCCTCGCGTGGGACACCGTGAAGCTCAGGTTCCCGTTCAAGATCGGGGACATCGTGCGGAAGATCGCGGTGGCGCGGTTCAGCCGGACGCTCGGCACGATGATGGCGTCGGGCGTGCCGATCCTGCAGGCGCTCGACATCACGGCCCGCACCGCGGGGAACCGGGTGGTGAGCGACCCGATGTCGGGGGTGATCGAGAGGGTGAAGGAGGGGCAGCCGCTCGCCCCGCCGCTGGCGCGTACGGGGGTGTTCCCCGTGATGGTGACCCAGATGGTGGCGGTGGGGGAGGAGACCGGCGCCCTCGACCGGATGCTGCACAAGCTCGCGGACTTCTACGACGCCGAGATCGCCGCGGCCCTGAAGGCGCTCACCTCGATCCTCGAGCCGGTGATGATGATCTTCGTCGGCGTGATCGTCGGCATCGTCGTCATCTCGATGTACCTGCCGCTCTTCAAGATCTACGAGCTGGTGCAGTGACGTGACGCCGGTGGGGGCCCCTCCGGGCCCCTACCGGTACCTGACCGCCGGGTCGCGGTGCAGCGCAACGAGCCCCAGCACCGGCAGGGCGAGCGGCAGCCACCCGTAGCCCATGCCGTAGGCGGACCACACCGTCGCCTTCGGGAAGAGCCCCGGCATGGCGAGGGACATCGTCCCCACGGCGACGACCGCGACGAGCTCCGCGGCGAGGATGGCGCGCGCCGCGGCACGCCACGGCCACGGGCGGCGCGCCGACCGCGCCAGGGCCACGGCGG
>JBFLWO010000386.1:0-2863 GCA_040757755.1 Actinomycetota bacterium | reverse complement strand
CGACGGTCGCAAGCCGTGTCGCGACCCGCCTCCGGTCCGGGCCGGCGGGCGCCCGCCTCGCGCTCCCGCCGGCGCTCGTGGGGACGGGGTCGAGCGTGATCGCAGGGCGCTTCCCGTCCGGCCGGGCGGGCGAGCTCATCCGCTACGCAGGCTGCCTGGCCGCCCGCGGCGCGCCCGGGGGCAAGCGGTCCAACGCGGTCAGCGAGCCCGAATGCCGCATCGAGACCTTTGCGAGCCTCTTCGCGGGGAATCTCTTCTCGAAGCTGGTGGGCCGGCGCCTGGAGATCCGGGTGGTCGGCGAGGGCACCGTGAGCGGCGCGCCCCTGCCCAGCCCGTGCTCGGACGACTGCTCGTACTTCCTGCCCACGAGGACCGGCAACGTCGCCCTCGTTCTCGAGGGCCGCCCGGCACCCGGCTGGAAGCTTGCTTCCGTGGAGTACAAGGCGGACGAGGACGACCTCGTCGCACAGGACTTCATCGCCGGCGTGGAGTTCCCCCGCGGCGGGCCCTTCCGCTACACGCTTTTCCCGTCCGGGGACAACGTGGCCGTCTTGCGGTTTAACTTCGTCCGCGAGGACGCGCCCGCCCCGCCGCCGGCCACCCCCCCGGCCATCGCTCCCTCGCTCACCCTCACGCCCTTCAGCGCGAACGAGGTGCTCGCGCGGGTGCGGGTGCGCCTCCTGGTGAACCACGTGCGGCTGACCTTCCCCGGGCGCACGATCACGGCGCACCTGCCCCTCCCCGGCACCACCTGCCAGGCGGCGGGCGACACGCTCACGTGCAACGGATCCGTGCCCGCCGGCACCGACGTCACGGCGAACGTCCGGCTCGATCCGCCCCCGGTCCCCGGCAACACCCCCTCGCAGGTCTTCGCCTCCGCCGACGGCGGCGCCACCGGGGAGACCGCCCAGGGCACGGGGCCCTGAGGGGACGACCCGGACGCGCCCACGTCGGGCCGCGCGGTGCCTTCGGGGCGAGGGGACCTACATGCCGATGGCGTGGAAGCCGGCGTCGACGTACAGGACGTGCCCGGTGACGGCGCTCGACAGGGGCGATGCGAGGAACAGGGCGGCGCCGGCGACCTCGGAGGCGGTGACGTCGCGGCGCAGGGGGGCGCGCGCCGCGGCGCGCTCGGTCATGTCGAGGAACCCGGGGATGCTGCGGGCGGCGAGGGTGCGGATGGGGCCGGCGGAGATCGCGTTCACGCGGATGGCGCCGTCGCCGAGGTCCCAGGCGAGGTAGCGGATCATCGACTCGAGGGCGGCCTTCGCGACCCCCATGACGTTGTAGCCGGGAACGGCCCGCTCGCCGGCGATGTAGCTCAACGCCATGATCGAGCCGCCGCCGCGGGCCCGCATGTGCGGCTCGACGCGCCGGGCGAGGGCGGTGAGCGAGTACGACGAGATGTCGAGCGCGGTGGAGAAGCCTTCGCGGCTCGTGTCGGCGTACCGGCCGCCCAGGTCGTCGGCGTGGGCGAACGCGACGGCGTGGACGAGGATGTCGATCCCGCCGAGGGCACCGGCGGCGCCCTCCACGGCGGCGTCGAGGGCGGCGTCGTCCTGCACGTCGAGGAGGAAGCACTCGGCGGAGGTCGGGAGGGTCGCGCCGAGGGCGCGGACGTCCTTCTCGACCCGCTCGTTCTGGTAGGTGAGGGCGAGCCGGGCGCCGGCGCCGGCCAGGGCCTCCGCGATCGCCCAGGCGAGGCTGCGGCGGTTCGCCACCCCCACCACCAGCGCGGTCTTCCCGTCGAGCATGCCTTCCATGCGCCTCCCCCTTCTCCCGTGGGCGCCGGGACGCTACCAAGTGGGGCGCGGTAGCCTCCGGCGTGGATCGGGTCGGGACGGATCGGGGGGACGGGATGGCGGAGGGCTCGGCGCCGCTCGCGGCGCGCCTCGAGGAGGACATGAAGGCGGCGCTGCGCGCCGGCGAGAAGCTGCGGCTCGGCGTGATCCGCCGGGCGCGGGCGGCGGTGAAGAACGCGGAGATCGACGCGCGCGGCGCCGGGCTCTCGGAGGAGCAGGTGGAGCGCGTGCTGCGGGGCATGGTGAAGCAGCACCGGGAGTCGATCGAGCAGTTCACGGCGGCCGGCCGGGCCGACCGGGCGGAGGAGGAGCGGGCCGAGATGGCGGTCCTCGAGGAGTACCTGCCGGAACAGCTCGACGCCGCCGCGGTGGAGGAGGTGGTGCGGGCCGTGATCGCCGACATGGGCGCCACCGGCCCGAAGGACCTGGGGGCGGTGATGCGGGAGGCGATGGCCCGCCTTGGCGGCGCCGCCGACGGCAAGGTGGTGAACGCCGCGGCGCGGCGGCTCCTCGAGGCCGGCTGAGCGCGGCATGATCCTGCTGCTCGTGCGTCACGGCGTCGCGGAGGACGCGGGTGCCGACACCGGCTACCGGGATGAGCCGCGCGCGCTGACGGAGGAGGGCGCCGCGCGGATGCAGCAGGCGGCCCGGGGGATGGCGGCCCTGGGGCTGGTGCCGGAGCTGATCCTCACGAGCCCCCTCACCCGCTGCGTGCAGACGGCCGAGATCGTGCACGCGGCGCTCGGCGGCGAGCTGGAGGCCGACGCCCGCCTGGCGCCGGGCATGGAGCTGGAGGACCTCGCCGACGCCGTCGCGGACCGCGGGGACCCCCAGGTGGTGATGGCGTGCAGTCACCAGCCGGGGCTGTCGATCGCGGCGGGCGAGCTCGTCGGCGGCGGCACGATCGAGTTCCGGAAGGGCGCGCTCGCGGTGGTGGAGACGCCGGCGCTCCGCGCGGGCCGCGGCGTGCTGCGCGCCCTGTACCCGCCGGCGGCGTTGCGGCGGCTCGGTACGTGACGCGACGGGTCGCCGCGGCCTGCGCGGCCGCGGCGCTTGCGGGG
>JBFLWO010000385.1:0-2875 GCA_040757755.1 Actinomycetota bacterium | reverse complement strand
CCGCGGCGACCCGGCCGGGACCCGTCCGCGGCAGGGAGACCCGATAGATGGCCGCCCTGGACCTCATCACCGTCACCGAGTACAAGGACGCGTACAACGTCTCGGGGACCGCGAAGAACGGGGAGATCGTCGCGGCGATCACCGCGGCGTCGGAGGCGATCCTCGCGGAGGTGGAACGCGAGCTCGTGAAGCCCGGCGACACCCCCGCCACCCGCCGCTTCGAACTCCTGCCGGACCGCGGCGAGCGCGGCACGTGGGTCGTGGACCTCACCCCCTACGACGCCCGCACGATCACCGCCGCGACCCTCCACCCGGAGTCCACGGCACCCGTCACGCTCGACCCCTCCCAGTGGCGCCTCACGCCGGCGAACCCGCGGCACGGCGTGTACACGGCGGTGGAGCTCGCCGCCACCGTGAACCCCGCCGGCGACACGCTCACCCGGTTCGGCGTCTGCCTCGTCGACCTCACCGGCACGTGGGGGTTCGCCGAGGTCCCCGCCGCGGCGAAACGCGCGTGCATCGAGACGGTCCGCGCCTGGGTTCGCAACGACCCGCAGGGGTGGTCGCACGCCGTCGACGACCCACGCCCGGAGGGCGCCGTCATCCAGGGGACCCGCCACATCCCCATGTCCGCCCTGCGGCTCCTCGACCCGCTCCGCCGCTACACCTCGATCGCCTGATGGCCACCGCCAGCATCAGCGCCTTCAAGGCCGCGCTCCTCACGCGCCTGCAGGCCCGCCCCGGGCTCGCCGGCGTGCAGGTCACATGGGGGTGGCCGCCCGGGGACCTCGAGCCGGAATGGATCATGCTCGGCGACGTCGACGGCACCCAGGCCGCCGCCGCCCTCGGCGCTCAGCGCCGGGAGGAGGAGTACTTCCTCGACGTCACCATCTCGGTCGTCAGGGACATGGCGGACGACCCTCGGGAGACGGCGGACCGGGCGTTCGCCCTCGCCGCCGAGGTGGAGGACGAGCTGCGGGGGGACGCGAGCCTCGGCGGCGTCGTCCGGGAGGCACAGGTCATCGCGGACGGGCTCGTCGAGCCCGCGGACGGCAACCAGAGGGAGGCCCGCATCCCCATGCGGATCCGGGCCCGGAAACGCATCTAGGACCCCAGGACCAGGAGGTCGCGAGATGAAGGTGCAGTACGTCGGCCCCCACGACGGGGTCCTGATCCCCCTGCCCGACGGGCGGGAGCTCCAGGTGGAGCGCGACGGGATCATCGACGTCCCCGACGAGCTCGCCGCCCGGCTGCTCGAGCAGGAGACCAACTGGCAGCCGGCGCCCGCGCCCGCGCGCACGGGCAAGGCCAAGACGGAGACGCCGGAGCCCCCGGCCGAGAAGGAGGAGTAGCCAATGGGGATCGGATCCGGTCTCTCGGCCCAGCTCGGCATCGCCGAGGAGACCTACCAGAACGAGGTGCAGCGCATCAGCGGTACCCCGTCCGGCGCGTTCGGCTTGACGTTCGACGGGGCGAACACCGCCGCGACCCTCGCGACGAACGCGTCCGCCGCAGCGATCCAGGCGGCACTGGAGGCCTTGCCGAACATCGGGTCGGGCGGAGTGTCCGCCACCGGCGGGCCGCTCCCCGGCAACGTCGACGTCACGTTCAGCGGGGCCTTGGTCGCGAAACGCAACGTGCCGCTCCTCACGGTGCAGGGCGCCGTCACCGGCCTCACGATCACGGAGCAGACCGCGGGGAAAGGGTACGGCGACTACGTCGCCCCCACCCGGTTCCTCGAGCACAACTCCGACAGCCTCGCCCTCCAGATCGACTACATGCGGGGCCGCGGCCTCCGCGCCGGCACCCGCGTGCAGCGGCAGGACCGCACCGTGCAGAACCGGAAGGGCGCCGGCGGCGCCATCACCTTCGACGTGTTGACGAAGGGCTTCGGGCTCATCTTCACGCACATGCTCGGAGCGGCGGTGATCACCACCCCGGGTGGCGGCACCCTCACCCGCGACCACACGTACACGCTCGGCGACCTCACCAACCAGTCGCTCACGATCCAGAAGGGCGTGCCGCGCCTGACCGGCGGCACCGGCAACGTCGACGCCTTCTCCTACTTGGGCTGCAAGATCGTTCAGTGGCAGCTGTCCAGTGAGGTCGACGGCCTCCTCACCCTGGAGGTGACGGTCGACGCGAAGGACGAGAGCACCAGCCAGTCCCTCGGCGCCGCCAGCTACGCGACGGGGGCGGAGGAGCTCAGCTTCGTCGGCGGGCAGATCACGATCGCCGGCGCGAACGCCGACGTCCGAGCCTTCACCCTGCAGGGCACGAACGCGATGAAGACGGACCGCGCCTACCACCGCCACAGCTCCCTGAAGAAGGAGCCGGTGCAGAACGGGTTGGCGGAGCTCACCGGCAACCTGGAGATGGACTACGACGGGCACGGCAGGTCGGTGTACGACCGGTTCGTGTCGGGGGTCCCCGCCCAGGTCACCGGCCTGTGGGAGGGGAGCGTCATCGAGTCGACGTTCCGGTACGGGGTGCTCGCCACCCTGCCAGCCGTCCGGTTCTTGGGGGACACGGCGAAGGTCGACGGGCCCGACGTCGTGATGCAGCCCCTCCCGTTCGAGGTGCTGCACGACGGGACGAATGAGCCGATCACGATCCGGTACCGGACGACGGACACGACGGACTGAATGGTGGCGCAGGTCCGGATCGAGGGGCTGCGGGAGCTGCAGGCGACGCTCCGCCGCATCGACGGGCAGCTGCCGCGCTTGGTGCGGGGTCGGTTGCGGGAGGCGGCGGGGATCGTCGCGGTGGAGGCCCGGGCCCGCGCCCCCGTCCGGTCCGGCCGGCTGCGCCGCAGCATCCGGCCGTTCGCCCGCGGCAACGTCGCGGGGGTGCGGGTGTCGGCGCGGCGGCGGAG
>JBFLWO010000384.1:0-2879 GCA_040757755.1 Actinomycetota bacterium | reverse complement strand
GCCGCGTGGGCCGCGGTCGACGCGGTTACGTGCGCCGCAGGGGTCGCCGCGGCCGCCGTCGGCGTCGCGTCGCCGGACATCGGGGAGGTCGCGGCGGTCGCGTTCCTCTCCCTCACGGGCGTGGCGCCCCTCGTCGCGTACCTCGCGCTGCCCGGGGAGCGCGCCCTCATGCGGGCCGTGATCGCGACGGGGCTGCTCGCCGCCTCCGCGGTCGCCGGTCTCGGCGCCGGGCTGCTCCTCCTTCCCGCCGCGGCGGTGCCGGCGGTGGCGATCCTGGCCGCGCTCCTGGCGAACGCGCCGCACCGGGCGCCGCGCGGCGCGTGACCCGGCCCCCGGGAGGTCGAGGGCTCCCGAGCCGGGCGGTGCGGCCGCCCCGGCCATTGGACGCCGGGGCGGCCTGCGCCTCCGGGCGCCGGAGCGACGGCGGTAGTCCCCATCCCGCCGGGCACCGACACCCGGGGGCACGATGGCAGGCGGGGCGGCCGGGGTTATCGGGGGGCGCGCCGATCTTCCGGCCGAGGTCGCCGCGGAGCGGCTGCGGGAAGTCCGAGAGGCCCCTCCGTGGCCCCGCGGATTCCCCCGCCGCGCCCGGTTGGGAGCATTCCGCCGAGGCCGGGGGTCGAGCCCCCGCCGGGCATCGGAGAGGAGGCGACATGGTCGGACCGTCCGGAGGCGTCGCGAACGCGCCCGCGGCGTTCGGGGCGACGCGCGTGGGTGACGCGATGAACGGCGACGTCGTGAGCTGCCCCCCCGACATGCCGCTGCGTGCCGTGGCCGCCCTCATGGCGCGGAACCGGATCCACTCCGTCGTCGTGTTCGACGACGCGCCGGAGCGCGCCTGGGGGATCGTGTCGGACCTCGACGTGGTCACCGCCACGTCCGGTGACCTCGACGCCCGGGAGGCGCGGGAGGTGGCGGGCACGCCCGTCGTGACCGTCACGCCACAGGAGGGCCTCGCCCGCGCCGCGCAGCTCATGAGCGAGTACCAGACAACCCACCTGATCGTGGTGGACCCCGCGACCGGCCGGCCGACCGGGGTCCTGTCGAGCCTCGACGTCGCCCGCGTCCTCGCCCGGACATGACCGGTCACGGCACGCCCGGGCGGGCGAAGGCGGGCGACCGTCTCGTGATCCACCCCCACCACCTGGGGGAGCGGCCGCGCGACGCCGAGATCATCGAGGTGCTCGGCGAGGACGGCGGCCCGCCGTTCCGGGTCGTGTGGCAGGACACCGGCACCGAGAG
The DNA here is from genome assembly GCA_040757755.1 of Actinomycetota bacterium. Lineage (GTDB taxonomy): Bacteria > Actinomycetota > Thermoleophilia > Miltoncostaeales > Miltoncostaeaceae > JBFLWO01. The sequence goes on along the minus strand of JBFLWO010000384.1, from coordinate 1,637 downwards.
CATCGTGTTCCCGTCCTCGGACGCGCGGGTGGAGCACCTGGGACACGACCCTGCCGGCGGGGAGGGGGAGGCGTGACCCCGCCGTTCACGCACGTCGCCTGCTTCGTGGACGACTCCGACGCGGCGCAGCGCGGCCTCGCGGAGGCCGTGCGCATCGCCGGCGGCGGCGCCCGCCTGTCGGTGGTGCACGTGGTGGCGCCGCCCCCGTGGCCCGTGGTGGTCGGCAGCGCCCTCGGCGGCCTGGTGAACGACCCGCAGGCGCTCGCCGCTGCCGCGGAGACGTGGCTGGCCGCCCTCGTCGACGGCGTCGAGGGAGCGCAGGCGGTGGTGCTGAGCGGTCACCCCACCGAGGAGGCCGTCGCCTTCCTGGAGCGGGAGGCGTGCGACCTCGCGGTGGCGGCGTCGCACCGCGGCGTGGTGCCGCGCGCCGTGCTCGGCAGCTTCGCGTCGTTCCTCGCGCACCACGCCCCCTGCTCCGTGCTGCTGGTCCCGCCCGCCTCGGCCTGAGCCTCCGCGCGCCGCCCCGCGACGGCGGCCACGCGGGCCTCGTGGGTTTTTCCGCCCGCGGCCACTCGGGCGCGTCCGGCGGATCCCCAGCGGGGGCGCCACGGGCGGGGCCGAACGGATTGGGGGTTTTTCCGCAAGGGATGTCAGCGGCCCTTCGGATGATGCTCCGGCCGGACCTCGGGACGATGCCGCAATGGCCACTCTCACCGTCCCCCACCTGGTCGGGACGCCGTCCGACGACGAGCCGGGCCTCGACGCGCCCGCCGCCCGTCGCGACGCGTCGGCCGACCCAAGCACCGACGCTCTGCAGCTGTTCCTCGCGGACGTCCGCCGCCACCCCCTCCTCACGCCCTACGAGGAGGTCGCGCTGGCGAAGCGCATCGAGGCTGGCGACCGCGCGGCCCGCGACCGCATGATCCAGGCGAACCTCCGCCTCGTCGTCGCGATCGCCCGCCGCTACCAGGGCCAGGGCCTGTCCCTCTCCGACCTGATCCAGGAGGGGGTGCTCGGCCTGATGCGGGCCGTCGAGAAGTTCGACTGGCGCCGCGGCCACAAGTTCTCGACGTACGCCACCTGGTGGATCCGTCAGGCGGTGGGGCGCGGCATCGCCAACAAGGCCCGCGCGATCCGCCTTCCCGTGTACGTGGTGCAGCGGGAGCAGCGCATCAACCGCGCCGAGCGGGTGCTGCTGCACCGCCTCGGCCGGACGCCGACCGACGAGGAGGTCGCGGCGGAGGCGCGGATGGAGCTCGAGGAGGTCGCCATGGCGCGCGACGTCCCCCGGGCGAGCGTGAGCATCGACCGGCCCCTGTCCGACGACGACGGCGCGACGGTCGGCGACACGATCGCGGCCCCCGACGGGGACCCGGAGGAGGAGGTCGGGGCGAGCCTGCGGGTGGAGGCCCTGCGCCGCGCGATGCGGGGCCTGTCGGACCGGCAGCGTCAGGTGCTGCTCCTGCGGTTCGGCCTGGAGGGCGAGGGGCCGATGACGCTCGAGAAGGTGGGGGAGGTCGTGGGCCTCTCCGGCGAGCGGGTGCGGCAGATCGAGCGGGACGCCCTCACCCGCCTGGCCGCGGCGCGGGAGATCGCCGACACCGCGGACGCCGCGTGACGTGACGGCAGGCGCCGCG
>JBFLWO010000383.1:0-2905 GCA_040757755.1 Actinomycetota bacterium | reverse complement strand
CGCCGTCGCGACCGCCCGGGCCTCGTCGCCGGTCGCGGCGAGGGCGAGCGCGGTCGCGGCGAGGGTCGGGCCATCCCCACGCCCCGAGGCGCGCTCGGCCATCCGGATCGCCACGCGGACGTCCTGCTCGGTGGGGACTCTCTCCCCGGCGAGGCCGCCGAGATGGGCGAGCTCCTCGTGACGCTCGGCGGCCTCGTCCGGTTCCCCCGCCGCACGCAGCGCGTCGACTCCCAGCCACTGCGCCTGCATGCCCGTGCGCCAGCCGTCGGCCATGATCCGGGCCCGTTCCCGCCGCCCCACGGCGGGCACAGGGGCATCCTCCGCGAGGGAGACGAGCGCGTCGACGGCCGCCGCCCAGTGCGCCTCGTACGTGTGATCGCGGACCCGCGCGTGACCGGCGCGCGCGATCGCGAGGCGCGCCGGCCCGTCGGCCAGGAGCCGGGCGATCACCGCCTCGAGGTCGCCGTCGTCGTACGTGGCGTACTCCACGTCCGGCGTGAAGACATGCGGCAGGGTGGGGTTGCCGCGCTCGTTCAGGACGCATGCGCCGGCGGCGGCGCCCTCGAACGCCCTGATGTTCGCCTCGCCGCGCACGCTGTGGTTGAACACGAGCCGCGCCCGGGCGTAGAGGCCGCGGTACTCCTCGCCCCACACGTTGTCGGCGATGACGACACGGTGGACTCCGGCCAGCGCCGCGACCCGCGCCAGCCACCGCTCCCGGGACGCGTGGATCACGGCGTTGCGGTTCCCCGCGAAGAGCACGTCGATGTCGCGGGGCGCCGCGGGGTCGACGAGGGGCCATGCGCCGGCGTCCCACCCCCACGGAAGGATCGCGCGCACCCGGTAGCCGAGGCGGCGCAGGAGCGGCGCGCCCGCATGGTCGACGACGGCCCCCGCGGCGAGGGGGCGCAGCACGTGCAGCAACCTGCCCGCGACGTTCCAGTCGCCCACGGCGAGGATCAGGGGGATGTCGCCGCCGGCGGCGTCGGCGGGGAGCGCCCAGTACTCCGGCAGGCAGTGGACGTACGCGTCGGCGGTGTCCCACCCCGCGGCGGCCAGGGCCGCGGCGACGGTGCCGGTGCGCGGGTCGTAGCCGTCCGAGGAGTCCGGCCCGAAGACCACCTCGACGCCGTGCCGCGGGCGCCACACCCCGTCCTCGTCGCACACGGGCCGGGGGAAGAAGCGATGGCCGACGACGAGGCGCATCGCCACGTCATCGGCGGAACCCCGGCCGAGTTGATGGCCGCGGGCCGCGGCGGCGGTCAGGCCCCCGGGGCGGCCGGCGCGGGCGCGGCGGACGGCGGGCCGGCGATGACGCGCAGGAGCGGCGGCACGAGGAGGGTGGTGAGGATCGACATCCCCACGATCACGGCGAACAGCCGCTCGTCGAGCACCCCTGCCGCCTCCCCGATCCCGGCGACGATGATGCCGACCTCGCCGCGCGGCACCATCCCGACCCCGACGAGTGCCGCGTCGCGGGAGCCGAGCCGCCGGGCCCCGAGCCACGCCCCGGCGAGCTTCGTCACGACGGCGACCGCGGTGACGATCGCGAGCAGCCCGAGCGTGCCGGGGTCGCCGAGGGCGTCGAGGTCCACCTGCAGCCCGATGACGGCGAAGAAGAACGGGGGGAACAGGGCGTACAGCGGCTCGACCTCCCGCTCGATCGGGTAGCGCTCCTTCGTCTCGGCGACCATCATCCCGGCGAGGAACGCCCCGATGATCGCCGCCAGGCCGATCGCCGACGCCAGGGCGGCGAGGCCGAGGCACAGGATCACGGCGGGGAGGAGCGGCGACTCCGAGAAGCGCGGCGCCTCCAGGAGCCGCGGCAGGCGCCGCATCACCGCGGTGCCGCCGAGGGCGAAGAACGCGACGAACGCGACGGCGAGGGCGACGACGAGGGCGATGGCGCCGGCGTCGACCCCTCCCCCGGCGATGCCGACGGCGACGCCGAGGACGATCATCGCGATGACGTCGTCGACGACGGCGGCGCCCAGGATGGTGCGCCCCGCCCGCCCGGTGAGGAGCCCCATGTCGAGGAGCACCGCGGAGGTGATCCCCACGCTCGTCGCGACCAGGGCGGCGCCGAGGAAGACGCTGGTGTCGGTGGACTCGCCGAGCGCGACGCCGACGAGGACGCCGGCCGCCATCGGCCCGGCGGCGCCGAGGACGCCGACGCGCGCGGCGACGCCGCCGACCTCGCGCAGGTCGGTGATGCGCGTCTCGAGCCCCACCCAGAAGAGCAGGAACACCACGCCGAGCTCGGCGAACACCTCGAGGGGCTCGGTGAGGTCCACCCAGCCGAGGAGGGCGGGACCGACGAGGATGCCGGCGAGGATCTCCCCGATGATCGCCGGCTGGCGGATCCGCCGGAAGATCTCGTCCCCCAGCTTTGCGGCGAGGAGGACGAGGAACAGGTCGAAGAGGACGTCCGCGGGCGCGGCGGACGCGTGGACGGCGATGTCCGGGAGGGGGGCCGCGACCATCCGCGGCAGGCTACGGGATGCCGGGCCCCCCGCCGGTGAGGCGCACGTTCATCTCGACGAGCTGGGCGTCGGGGAGGCCGGCGAGGGCGAGCGCCTCCTTCGCGAGCCGGCTCCCGTCGCGGGCCGCGTCGGCCATCGCCTGGTCGACCTGGATCGCGAAGCGGGCGGTGAGGAGCCGCCGGCTGCCGTCGGCGGCGGCTCCCTCCCCGATCGCGACGCCGGGCAGCCCCGCGATCGCCCGGGTGATGCGGACCTCCGCGTCCTCCTCGAGCGGTGCGACGCTCGACGCGGTGAACGTGACCTCGTAGACGTTCACGGGCCCCCCCGCTTCGTGGATCGCCGTCACCCGCCCCCCGCCTCCCAGGTCGCGGCCCACGCCGCCGCGTCCGCCTCCGCAGGGAGGGCGTCGAGGGCGTCGAGGG
>JBFLWO010000382.1:0-2908 GCA_040757755.1 Actinomycetota bacterium | reverse complement strand
CGGGTTGCCGTGACCGTCGCGGTCGTGCTGTGCGCCGTCGGGCTCGCCGTGACCTCCCTCGTCGAGGTCCGGGAGCGCGCCGTGCTGCTGTTCCTCGGAGGCGCCGGGTGGGTCGCGCTCGGCGCGTACCACCGCACCCGCCACGCGAGCCCCGTCGGCGCCCTCGCCGTGATCGTGGGCGCGACCTACCTCGTCGCCCGGCTCGACGAGGCGGGAAACCCCCTCGCGTACACCGTCGGCGGCGTGATCTCCATGATCGACGTGCCCCCGGTCGTCCTCGTCCTCATTGCGTTTCCGGCGGGCCGCCTGAGCACCTCCTCCGCCGCGGTCGACCCGGTCACCGGACGCATCGACCCCGCCAGGGTGAGGCGCCTGCGCGCCGTCATCCACGCCGCGGTGGCGTGGGCGCTCATCACGCAGCTGTGGGTGCTGTTCGACCGGAACCCGGACCTCGGATGCCCCGCGTGCCCGGCCCGCAACCACCTGATCGCGGATCTCCCCGCCGCGGCGATCCCCCTGCAGATCGCGCAGGGCCTCGGGGCCATCGCGATCCTGGTCCTCACCCTGCGCGCATTCGAACGCGGATACCGCAACCGCGGCGCCCTCGTGCGCGAGGCGCACATCCCGGTGCGGCTCGGCGTGTGGATGATCGCCCTGACGTTCGCGGCGCTCCTCGTCAGCATCCCCGTCGACTCCCCAGACCTGTCACGGGCGCTGTCCCTGGTCACCAAGGTGGCCTTCATGCTGCTCCCCTTCCTCTACGGGTTCGGGCTGCACCGGTGGCACGAGCTCGAGGCGCAGGCGCTCGCCGGCATCGAGTGGAGCGCGGCCACCGGACGCGACGCCGTCGAGGACGTGCTGCGACGCGAGCTGCGCGACCCCGGACTGCGGATCCTGCCCCCCACGCTCACCCCGCCCGCCGGGGGGCTCGCGGCGACCGGGACGCAGACCCCCCTCACGGGGCCGGGCGGCCGGATGCTGGGAGTCGCCCTCCACTCGCGCCGCGAGCCGGACTCCGCGCTCCTCGATCGCGCCCTGGCCTGGGCGGTGCAGCGCCTCACACCCGCCGCCGCATCCGACGGCGGTGGCGAGACGGCATGGCATCCCCGCGTCGCCGAGCTGACCGACGCCGAGCTTCTCACCGCCGTGCGGCTCAGCGAGCAGTGGACGAACAAGCAGATCGCGGAGGACCTCGTGCTGGCCGTCGGCACCGTCAACAACCGGGTCAGCAGGATCTACGGAAAGCTCGAGCTCCACCGGCTGTCACGACGTGAGCGTGCCGCGGCGATCACACGGCTCGGGCCCGTGATCCGCGAGGAGCTCACCCGCCGAACCTCCGGGATCGCGACGATGTGACGTAACCGGCCGCCCGCCCTTGCGGCCCCCGCGGCGACACTGCTGCGACGCCCTCACGTCACGGGGCGCGGCCGGGAAGAAGTCGAATTCGAGGCAATGTGCGGCCGAAAACCGCGGGAAGTGAGTTAACTCATCTTCCGAAACCCCCTGCGTGGACGCAGGATGCAGATGCCGCCCGTCGTGGCGGTGCTGCGCAGCCGGGCGGCGGCGCGGGCACCGGACTGGCGGCGACTGTCGTTGTCGAAGCCGGGGGGCGGAGCGGTGTCGGGGACGTCTCGAAGGGTGCCCACGCAGAGCATGGGGGTCGCCGCAACCAGGGTCGCGGCCGGCGGTCGTCGGGGGCTGCCGGCCGCGCGCACCGCGACCGGACCCCGGCGGGCCGGGACGGGCGCCGACCCGTCCCATGTCGCCGGCGGGGACCGGCACGCCGGCCGGGGCCATTCCCCCGCGGTGCAGCAGCGCCTCGCGCTCTCGGCCCGGGAACTGCAGGTCCTGCAGCACGTCGTGGAGGGAGGGACCAACGCCGAGATCGGCGTCGCCCTCGGCATCTCCCCCCGCACGGTGCAGGCCCACGTCGCGGCGGCGATGACGAAGCTGCGGGCCAGGTCCCGCACCCACCTGGCGGTGCTCGCCCTGCGGACACGCCTGGTGCCGCTCGAGCCCGCCGGCCCGACGCGCTGACGTCCCGCGCCCCCACCGCGGTGCCCGTCCCCGGGGGCGCCGCGGCGGTGCACCATCCACCTCCGTGACGGTCCCCTACCGGCGGGTCGGCGGCAGCCGGACGGTCGTGTCCCGCCGCCACCGGTCGCTGAGGCGGTACCCGACGCCGAAGACCGTCCCGACGACGCCGCCCGCGCCCCACGACGCGTCGTTCAGCTTGCGCCGCAGGTTCTTCACGTGCTGGTCGATCGTGCGCTCCACGCCGTCCGGCCGCCGGGCACGGATCGCCTCCATGAGCCGCGCACGGGTGAACACCCGGCTCGGTTGCGCGCACAGGGCCGCCAGCAGACGGAACTCCATCGCGGTGAGCCCCACCACCGTGCCGTCCACGCTCGCCTCGTGACGGGCAAGGTCCACCTCCATCCGCCCGTCGCGCAGCACCAGCACGTCGGCCGGCGGGCCCCCATCCGGCGACCGCCTCAGGACCGCCCGTATCCGGGCCGCGAGCTCCCGCAGCGAGAACGGCTTCACCACGTAGTCGTCCGCCCCCAGGGCGAGACCCCGCACGCGGTCGTCCTCACCCGCCTTCGCCGTGAGCATCAGGATCGGCACCGTCGACACCCGGCGCAGGCGGGCGCACACCTCCTCCCCCGGCATGTCGGGCAGAAGCAGGTCCAGCACGACGATGTCGGGGACCTGCGTCGCGACGGCGTCCAGGGCCTGCCGGCCCGTCGCCGCGGTCCGCACCGTGAACCCCTCCCTGCGCAGGAACGCGCCGACGACGTCGACGATCGCCGGCTCGTCGTCCACCACGAGCACCGACCTGCCCACATTCCCGTCCCGCCGCGAGAAAAGCCGGCGCGCCCCGACGGGCACGCCGGCCCGACCCTCC
>JBFLWO010000381.1:0-2914 GCA_040757755.1 Actinomycetota bacterium | reverse complement strand
CGCCGCCGCCGGCGCCGGCGGGCCGCGGCGCATCGCTCCCAGCCTGCGCGGCATGCACGGACGGACCCGGTGATCCGCCCCGCCGCCGCCCGCCTCGCCGCCGCCCTCGACGAGGCCGCCTCCCTCCAGGAGGCCCTCATCGCGCTGATCACCGCGCAGCGCGGCGCCATCGCCGCCGGCCGGGTCGACGAGATCGAGCGGATCGGGCGCGACGTCGAGACCACCGCCCTGCGCCTCGGCACCGTCGAGGACGCCCGCCAGCACGCCGCCGCCGAGCTCGCCGACCAGCTCGGCCTGGCCGCCACCCGCTGGAGCCACCTGCGCGGCGCCCTGCAGCCCGCCGAGGTCGCCGCCCTCGACCCGCGCGTCGCCCGCCTCGAAGCGCGCGTGCGCGACCTGGAGCTCGCCAACAGCATCAACGGCCAGCTCCTGCGCCGCGAGCTCGACCTCGTCGACTACTCCATCCGCGGCCTCCTCACCACCACCCAGGCGCCGCAGACGCCGCGCTACACCGCCGGCGGCCGCCTCGCCGCCCGCCCCGACACCGCCCCCATCCTCCTGAACACCACGGCCTGAGTACCCGCCATGGGATCCACCTTCTTCGGGCTCAACACCGCGCTGACCGGGCTCACCGCGCAGCAGAAGGCCCTCTACACCACCACCCACAACCTGGCGAACGCCAGCACCGAGGGCTACACCCGCCAGCGGGTCACGATGGCGGCCGCCCCCGCCTTCGCCAACCCCTCCGCCAACACCATGCTCAGCGCCGGCCAGATCGGCACCGGCGTGGAGGTGAAGGCGTTCGCCCGGCTGCGCGACCAGTTCATCGACGTGCAGTACCGGCAGCAGTACGCCGCCATGGGCCAGTGGGACGCCCGCAGCGACCAGCTGGGACGCATCAACCAGGTCATCAGCGAGCCGAGCGACACCGGCCTGTCCGCCGCCCTGGAACGATTCTGGGCGTCGTGGCACGCCCTGTCCATCGCCCCCGAGTCCGCCAGCGCCCGCGAGGCGGTGCGCACCACCGCCGACACCGTCACCGCCGCCTTCAAGAGCCTCAACACCCAGCTCACCCAGGCGCAGACCGAGACCGACGCGAAGATCGCCGACCGCGTCAGCGTCGCCAACAGCCTCGCCGCCCAGGTCAACACCCTCAACCAGCAGATCGCCAAGGTCGTGAACCTCGGCCAGCAGCCGAACGACCTGATGGACGAACGCGACCGGCTGCTCGACCAGCTCGGCAACATCGCCCTCATCACCGTCACCACCCCCAGCGCCACCAACGGCAAGGTGTCGGTGTCGATCGGCGGGCAGCTCCTCGTCGACTCCACCACCAACGCCGTCAACGCCCTCGCCGTCGACTCCTCCGGCAACGTCACCGTCGGCGGCACCGGCGTGACCCTCACCGACGGCAGCCTCCGCGGCCTGATCGACGTGCGCTACAGCGTCATCGGCGGCACCAGCGGCTACCTCGCCCGCCTCGACAACCTCGCCAACGCCCTCGTCTCGTCGGTCAACACGCAGCACGCCGCCGGCTACGCGCTGGACGGCACCACCGGCAACAGCTTCTTCACCGGCAGCGGCGCCGCCGGCATCGCCCTGCACTCCGGCATCGTCGGCAGCCTCAACAAGATCGCCGCGGCGTCCACCGCCGCCGACGTGCCCGGCGGCGCCGGCAACGCCGTGCTCATCGCCCAGGTCAAGAACCTGAACCAGGTCATCGGCGGCACCACCACCACCGTCGACGGCTACTACCAGTCCATCGTCTCGAAGATCGGCATCGACGCCGACCAGGCGTTCCGGCTGCAGCTCGTGCAGAAGGGCGTCACCGACGCCACGGCCAACCGCCGCGACGCGGTCGCCGGGGTCAACATGGATGAGGAGCTCTCCGAGATGGTCAAGTTCCAGAAGAGCTACAACGCGGCCGCCCGCATGATGACGACGATCGACGAGATGCTCGAGACGATCGTCAACCGGATGGGGATCGTCGGGCGATGATCTCCCGCACCACGCTCTCCACCACCGTCCGCAACTTCCTCGCGGACCTCAACGGCAACAACCGCCTGCTGGACCAGGCGCAGCGGCAGGTGTCCACCGGCAAGCGCATCTCCACCCCCGCCGACGACGCCATCGGCATCACCACCTCGCTGCGGCTGCGAAGCGACCGGGCGTCGAACGCCGCGTGGCAGTCGAACATCCAGGACTCCCTCACCTGGCTGTCCACCACCGACACCGCCCTCGCCAACGCCCTCGACGTCGTCCAGCGCGCCCGCGAGCTCACCATCCAGGGCTCGAACGGCGCCCTCTCCCAGACCGGCCGCGGCGTCATCGCCGACGAGGTCGACCAGCTCGCCAAGCAGATGGTGGAGGTCGGAAACGCCACCCTCGGCGGCCGCTACCTGTTCGGCGGCACCAAGACGCAGACCCCGCCGTTCACCTCCACCGGCACCTACCAGGGAAACACCGGCAACCTCACCCGCGAGGTGGACCTCGCCTCCACCACCGCCGTGAACGTCACCGGCGACCGCCTCGTCGGCCCCGGCGGCTCCACCCCCAACATCTTCACCGCCCTCACCACCCTCGCCACCGACCTGCGCAACAACAACACCGCCGGCGTGCAGGGGGCCCTCGCCACCCTCGACGCCCACATGACGAACCTCAACGCCCTGCGCGGCGAGGTCGGCGGCAAGACCAACAAGCTGGAGATGACCCTGGACCGCCACTCGGCGACCGACCTCGCGTCGCTCGACCAGATCTCCCAGGTGGAGGACGCCGACATGGCCCTCGCCATCACCCAGCTGCAAAGCCGCGAGACGGTGTACCGCGCCACCCTCGGCGTCGGCGGCCGGGTGCTGCCCCCGTCGCTCATCGACTTCCTCAAGTAGCGGTGCGCCCCGCCCGCCCCGCCGGTGAC
>JBFLWO010000380.1:0-2931 GCA_040757755.1 Actinomycetota bacterium | reverse complement strand
CCGGGGGGGGCGGCGGGGGGGGCGGGGGCGCGGGCCGGGCGCGCTCCGCGTTCAGCGCGAGGCCGAACAGGCCCGCGAGGTTCGTGAGCCACAGCCACACGAGGAACACGATGACACCGCCCAGGGCCCCGTACGTCGCGTCGTACGAGCCGAAGTTGGCGACGTACGCGGCGAACCCGGCGGAGGCGACGAGCCAGACGCCGACCGCCGCGGCGGCCCCCGGCAGCATGTCCCGCGTGCGGCGTCCGGGGACGTCCGGGCTCACCCGGTACAGGGCGGTCGTGAGGCCGGCGACGACGAGGAGGAGCACCGGCCACTTGAGCGCGTCCCACAGGGTCACCGCCGTGCCGCCCACGCCGATCTCCTCCCCGACGGCGCGGGCGACGCCGCCGGTCAGGGTGAGGGCGGCGAGAACCGCGGCGAGGAGCACGATCGCCGCGACCGTGGCGACGACCTGCAGCGGGCGCAGCCGCCAGAACGGCCGGGTCTCCGGCACCCCGTAGAGCGCGTTCGCCGCCCGCATGAACGCCCCGACGTAGCCCGAGGCGGACCAGATCGCGCCGAGGATCCCCACGCCGAGGAGCGCCCCCGCCCCGCCGCGGCCGCGCACGACCCCCTCCACGGTGCCGCGGAACGTGTCGACGGCGGACTCCGGCCCGACCCGCGCGATGAGGTCGAGGAGGGTGTCGGTGGTCGCGGGGTGGCTGCCGAAGAGCCCGATCAACGCGACGAGCACGAGGAGCCCCGGGAACAGGGCGAGGACCCCGTAGTAGGTGAGGGCGGCGGCGCGGTCCATCGCCTGCTCCGCCCGGAGGCGCGCCACGGCCCGGCGCAGCGTCCTCAGCGCACCCTCCCCGCGACCCGCCTCCCGCGTCCCCGTCACGGTGCCTGTCGTTCCCGCCGGAACGGCGGGCAAACGGCGGGCGCGTCGGTTTCGCGCCCCTCCCGGCGGGTAGACGGCGCGTGCACCCGCCGCCCGGGTCCATCCGGCGCGGCGGGTGCCGTCACGAGGCACGCGGGGAAGGGGTGTTCATGGCGCGCGCCGCCGGCACGCGGATCGAGGCCCCGCCCGTCGCCCTCACACCGTCCGGGCGGCGCGGCCGCGTCGCCGTGCTGGCATGCGCGCCGGCGCTCATGGTCGCGGTGGAGCCCGCGGGCGACGCGACCCGCGAGATCCACCTCCATCCCGGCGGGCAGGGGTTCTGGGTTGCCCGGATGGCGGCGCTCCTGGGGGCGGACGTGACGCTGGTCGGCCCGTTCGGCGGGGAGCCGGGCGTCGCGCTGCGGGCGCTGATCGAGGCGGAGGGCATCGCCGTGGAGGCGATCGCGACGCGCTCCGCCAACGAGGTGTGGATCTCCGCCGACCTGGAGGGGGAGGAGGCGTCGATCGCCCGCACCGTTCCTCCCCCGCTCACCCGCCACGAGGTGGACGGCCTCGCGACCGGGATGCTCGCCGCGGGCCTGGGCGCCGACATCTCCGTCCTGACGGGCGGAGGGGACGGCGGGCTGGACGGCGACCGGTTCCGCCACCTCGCCCACGACCTGCACGCGGTGGGGGGCCGGGTCGCGGCGGACCTGTCGGGCCCGGCGCTCGCCGCGGCCCTGGAGGGGGGCCTGGACGTCGTGAAGGTGAGCGACGAGGAGCTCGTCGCATCGGGGCTCGCCGGCCCGGGGGGAGTGGCCGACCCGGTGGCGGCGCTCGGCGCCCTGCGTGCCCGCGGCGCCGCCGTCGCGCTCGTGTCGCGCGCCGACCGGCCCCTGGTCGCCCACGACGGCGCCGGGGTGGTGGAGGCGGCGACGCCGACGTTCCAGCCGGTGAACGACCGGGGGGCGGGCGACTCGATGACGGGGGCGACGGCGGCGGCGCTCGCGGCGGGTCTCACGGTGCGCGACGCGCTGCGGCTCGCCGTCGCGGCCGGCGCCCTCAACGTGACCCGCCGCGGCCTGGGAACCGGGGAGGCCCAGGCGATCCGCACCCTCGCGGCCGAGGTCGAGGTGCGTCCCCTGACGCGCGACCCGGTCGGGGACGTGGCGGGGGCCGGCGGCGAGACGGACGGCGGCTGAGCGACGTGGACCGCCGGCCCCGAATCCCAGTGCCCCGCGTCGCGGAAGTCTTGGCATCTGGCGGCTGCGAAGTCGCGCCGGATCCTGAGTGCTCCTGCGGCTGAGCGTGCGGGAGGCGGGGTCCCTCCCTGCGTCCCCCGTCCGGCGGGGACTCTTCGCTCGCCAGAGCGTCAGGGAACCCGTAACGCGGGACACGGGATGACCCCTGAAAAGGGTCGTTGGCGGGTCGCGCGTCGCGCCCAGCGATGCGCGACCGTCATCGAGACGCGCAACTGACCGAAAGACCTTGGACGATCGAGCGCATCACGCTGAAGAATCGTCAGGGAACCCTGCGGCGAGTCGGCGTGCGAAGAGATTCGTCAGCGCTCAACTAGCGCCGCGGCAGCCCGCCCTCCCCGTAGCGGGGGCGACCCTCGTCCCCCGGCCGTCCGGGCGGGCCGGTCGGGTGCTCCAGGTACACGTCGCTCACGTCCAGCGGCCGTTCCCACAGCCGCGCCCGCACGGCCTTCCCGCCGGCCATGCGCGCCCACAGGTCGAGCTCGGCGGACGACGCGGACGGGTGCGCCTGCAGCCACGTCGTCGCCGTGGCCCGCGTCACGACGACGTCGACGTCCTGCCCGTCCACCCGGAAGCGGTAGCGCCGATGCAGGTCCGGCTCGTCGATCGGGTCGACCCAGCCGATGAAACGCACGTCCAGGCCCACGATGGGCGGGTGCCCCGGCCGCGGGGGGCGGAAACACGGGTGTTTCGCGCCACGGCAACGTGGGAAGCGGCACCGTGCGATGGATGCGCGAGGAGCCCATGCGCGCCCCGCCGCCGGTCGGGCGACACTGGCCGCCCCGTGTGCGGCCCCGCGCACACCGGCGG
>JBFLWO010000379.1:0-2939 GCA_040757755.1 Actinomycetota bacterium | reverse complement strand
GGGTTACCTACCCGGACGCGAACGCCGGGGCGCCGGCGACCAGGGCGGAACGACGCGGGAGGAGGGAGGGGACACGTGGGCGCGCGCGCACGACGAGCGGCGGGAACGGCCGCGGGCCTCGCCGCCCTCGCCGCGATCACCGTCGCCGCGGTCCCCGCCGGCCGGGACGCGGAACGCCGCACCCACGCGGTCGCGCCCGGCGAGTCGCCGATCGCCAGCATCCAGGACGCCTCGCTCGTCACCGCCCCCGACCCCGCGGCGCGCCTGCGGCTCATGGCCGGCCTCGGCGTGCGGCTCGTCCGCGTCGACCTGCTGTGGGACCAGGTCGCGCGGCGGCGGCCCGCCGACCCGCGAAACCCCGCCGACCCCGCCTACGACTGGGCGCGCTACGACCGCATCGTGGCCGGGGCCCGCGCCGCCCGCGTCCAGATCCTCTTCACGGTGTGGGGAACCCCCGCGTGGGCCGCCGACCCCGCCGTCCCCGCCAGCCGCCGGTTCCCCGCCCGGGCCACACGCCCCCGCGACCCCGCCGACTTCGGCCGCTTCGGCGCCGCCGTCGTCCGGCGCTACGCCCCCCGCGGCGTCACCCGCTACGAGGCGTTCAACGAGCCGAACCTCCCCCTGTTCCTGCGCCCCCAGTTCGAACGGCGCGGCGGACGCTGGGTCGCCACGTCCCCCGCCGTGTACTCCGCGATGCTCACGTCCTTCTACCGGGAGGCGAAAGCCGCGAACCGGCGGGTCCTCATCGGCGGCGGCGTCACCGCCCCCGCCGGCGAGTCCTGCCCCGTGTCCTGCCCGGACGGTGCCGACGACCGCGTCGCCCCCCTCGACTTCCTCGCCGCCCTCGACGCCTCCGGCCTGCGTCCCCCCATGGACGCGTACACGCACCACCCCTACCCGCTCACCCGGCCCCGCACCGACTCCGTCGACGGCGTGTCGTTCATCGACCTCTACAACATGGGGGACCTGCAGAAGCGGCTCGACGCCACGTACCTCGCCGGGAAGCCCCTGTGGCTCACCGAGATCGGCTTCGCCACCCGGCCCGTCGCCGAGTACCGCTTCGCGGTCGCCGAGCCCGACCAGGCCCGCCTCCTCGCCGACGCCTACGCCCGCGTGCGGGCCAACCCCCGCGTCGAGATCCTCACCTGGTACCTCCTGCAAGACCACCCCGCATGGACCTCCGGCCTCCTCACCGAGACCGGACGGCGCAAGCCCGCCGCCACCGCCTTCCAGCTCCCCCTCGCCGCCGCCCCCGCCGCGAGCGGCGCCCCCACCCGCCGGCTCCTCGGCCAGGTGCGCGTCGCCCCCGGCGCCACACGCGTCACCGTCGAACGGCTCGCCGGCCGCCGCTGGCGGCCCGTCGCCACCCCCCGGACCACCTCCGACGGGAGCTTCGCGGTCACCGTCGGCGCCCGCACCGACATCCGCTACCGGGCCGTCTGGCGCGGCCGCGACCGCCAGGGCCGCACCCGCACCCTCGTCAGTCCGGCCGTCACGGTGCGGATAGACTGACCCGCATGAGCGCGCCGTTCCCGCCGAGCGCGACGCCGCCCCCCGGTGTCGGGCCCCGCGCGCGGACCGTCCGCCACGACGTCCGGTTCGTCCCCCTCCTCGCCGGGCCCACCGGCCGCTCCGCCGCACGACGCACCGCATCCGTCGTCGTCCTCGTCGCCATGGACGTCACCGCGGTGTTCCTCGGCATCTTCACGGCCCTCGCCCTGAAGCTCGCCGTGCGCGGCGACGCCATCGACACCGGCGACATCTGGACCGTCGAGCAGAAGGCCCTCCCGATCGCCGCCGTCACCGCCGTCCTGCTCTTCGCCAAGAACGGCCTGTACGCGTCACGCGAAGGACGCGGCAGCACCGCGCGGATCCTGTCCTCCGTCACGGTCGCCACCCTCATCGTCGCGGCGATCCTCCTCGCCACCGGATGGGAGTTCGAGACCTACTACATCTTCTACGCGTCCTGGTTCTTCGTCGTCGCGTACGTCCTGCTGCTGCGGGCCAGCTACGACTCCATCACCGGCGCCCTCCTCGAATGGATGCGCTTCGAGCGCCGCGTCCTGCTCGTCGGCCAGCCCGACTTCGTCGCCGAGGTCGCCGAAAGCCTCGAGCACGCCGACCGCAAACGCGCCCGCGTCCCCTACCGCGTCGTCGGCCGCCACACCCTCGTCGACGGCGTCAGCCACGACGACGTCGGCGGCGACGCCGCCGACCTGCGCGCCGCCCTCGACCCCGCCCACGTCGACGAGGTCATCCTCACCGGCGGATCCATCGGCGACCGCCCCGCCCTCGAAGTGCTCGACGTCTGCCGCCGCCGCGGCCTGCCCGTGCGGCTCGCCCCCACCACCGTCGAGCTCCTCTCCCACTCCCTCCGCGCCATCCCCGTCCCCGGGCTCCCCCTCTTCGAGCTGCGGCCCCCCGTCCTCTCCGGCGTCGCGTTCATGGCGAAACGCGCCTTCGACATCGTCGTCGGCGCGCTCCTCCTCGTCCTCGTCTCCCCCCTCCTCGCCGCCGCCGCCATCGCCATCACGCTGGAGGACCGCGGCCCCGTGCTGTACCGCAGCCGCCGCGTCGGTCTGCGCGAAACCACCTTCGACTGCCTCAAGCTGCGCACCATGAGGACCACGGCGGACCAGGAGCAGGCCGCCCTCGAAGCCGCCAACGAGGCGCAGGGCGCCCTCTTCAAGATCCGCCGCGACCCGCGCGTCACCCGCGTCGGCGACATCCTGCGCCGCTACTCCATCGACGAGCTCCCCCAGCTCGTCAACGTCATCCGCGGCGAGATGTCCCTCGTCGGGCCCCGCCCCCTCCCGGAACGCGACTACGCGCTGCTCGACGACGTCCACCGGCAGCGGTACCTCGTGCTGCCCGGCATGACCGGCATGTGGCAGGTCAGCGGCCGCTCCGAGCTGTCCTTCGACGAGCTCGTCCGGCTC
>JBFLWO010000378.1:0-2950 GCA_040757755.1 Actinomycetota bacterium | reverse complement strand
ATTGAAACCCCGGGCCCCCGCCGTCGCCTGAACAATTCTGACTAGGGTGGGCAAAGTTGCTCATGCGCCCCGCGGGGGCGGGGCTCACGATGCCGGCCAAGTGCGCGCGGGAGCGCGGACGCCGCAAACGCCCGGCCGGTCCAGCGCGGGCAACGGTGTGGTCGCAGCTCCCGGCGCACCCCAGGAGTGGTGTCGTGAACGAGCATCTCGCTCTCAGCCCGAGGCAACGGGAGGTCCTCTCCCTCCTCTGCGAGGGGCGGTCCGCCAGGGCGATCTCGGTCCAGCTCGGCCTGTCCGAGGCGACGGTGCGCAACCACATCCGGGAGGTCCTCGTGCGGACCGGGAGCCACTCCCAGCTCGAGGCCGTCGCCAAGGCCCGGCGCGAGCACCTCGTCGAGCTCGGCTAGGGTCTCGACTCGAAAGTCCGCATCGCGATTCCGCGCAGGTCGCCGGTCAGCGACTTTCGAGTCGTATCGGGCGTGGCGGTGTGTCCGTGCAGGTGTTCCTGGCGGTCCGCCGTGACGGGCGCGCATCGCTGAATCGCGACGCGCGCCCTGCGAACCTCCCACCATTCAGGCGCAGGACACCAGCCGCCCGCTGAAGAATCGTCATGGAACCGTCGGGCGAGTCGCCGTGCGGAGAGATTCTTCAGCGCCCATCTACGGCTCCAGCTTGACGTTCTCCTCGACGCGCACGGGCGTGGCCTGGATCCGCACGTTCTCCTCGACCGCGGGGCCCGCCGGCGCGGCGCCCTGCGCCGCCGGGGCGGGCGCGGACTCGCCCTCCGGCACGGGGCGCGGACCGTCCTCCATGTACGCCCAGATCAGCTCGCCGCAGTCGGGGCAGGCCGGCAGCCGCTTGCGGTTGCGGATCTGGAACCGGCAGGACACGCACTGGAACAGTCCCGCCACGACCTGACCGGCGTGGTAGCAGGGCCGCCCCGTCTTGCGCTCCGACTCGAGGGCGCCCTGCTGCGGGCTCAGGTTGCGGCCGGCGGCGGCGCCCCCGCCGGCGGGGGCCAGGCGCTGCGGCGGCAGCTCGCTCGACATGTCGTTCCCTCCCTGCGCCCGCGGCTATGGTTTCGGCGACCCGTCAAGCCTACCGCGCACCGGGTGCGCCGGACCGCAGGAGCACTCCCCGCCCACATGCGCATCGCCCTCGCCCAGCTGAACACGGTCGTCGGCGACATCCCGGGGAACGCGGACCGCGTCGCCGACGCCCTCGCCCGCGGCGCCGAGGCCGGCGCGGACCTCGTCCTGGTGCCGGAGCTCGCGATCACCGGCTACCCGCCGGAGGACCTCGTCCTGCGCCCCGACTTCGCGCGCGCGTCGCGCGAGGCGGTGGACCGCGTCGCCGCCGGGGTGCGCCGCGGCGCCGCGATCGTCGGGTTCGTCGAGTGGGACGGCGACTGCCACAACGCCGCCGCCGTCGTCGCCGACGGCCGCGTGCAGGCCGTCTACCGCAAGCGGTTCCTGCCGAACTACGGGGTGTTCGACGAGGCCCGCTACTTCGCCGCCGGCCGCCGCCCCATGGTCCTCGACATCCTCGGCGTGCGCGTCGGCATCGCGATCTGCGAGGACATCTGGTATCCGTCGCCCGTCGCGGGCGACATGGCGCAGGCACGCGTCGACCTCATCTGCTGCATCTCCGCCTCCCCGTTCCACTCCGGCAAGGGGGACTGGCGGGAGAGGATGCTCGGCACCCGGGCGGGCGACTGCGCCGCCGCCCTCGCGTTCTGCAACCAGGTCGGGGGGCAGGACGAGCTCGTGTTCGACGGGCGGTCGGTGGTGTTCGACGCGGCGGGGGAGCTCGTGGCGCGCGCCCCCACCTTCGAGGAGACCCTCCTCGTCGCCGACCTCGACCCGGCGCTGCCCGCCCGCCGCCGCATGCAGGCACCCCTCGCGCGCCTCCTGCCGGAGGGGCCCCCGGCGGAGACCGTCGCGGTCGACGTCGCCCCCGCGGTGCGCGCCGGCGCCGCCCCCGGCACCATCGCGCCGCTGCGCGACCGCGCGGAGGAGCTGTGGGCGGCCCTCGTCACCGGCATCCGCGACTACGTCGACAAGAACGGCTTCCCCGGCGTCGTGATCGGCCTGTCGGGCGGCATCGACTCCGCCCTCACCGCCGCGCTCGCCGCCGACGCCCTCGGGCCCGACCGGGTCACCGGCGTCGCGATGCCGTCCCGGTACACGAGCCGGGAGAGCGTGGAGGACGCCTCCGCCCTGGCGGAGTCCCTCGGCATCCGCCTGCTCACCGTCGGCATCGAGCCGGTCATCGCCGGCTTCGAGGACGCCCTGGCGGAGACCTTCGCCGGGCGGGACCGCGACGTGACCGAGGAGAACCTGCAGGCGCGCGCCCGCGGCAGCCTCCTCATGGCGATCTCCAACAAGCTCGGTCCCCTGGTGCTCGCCACCGGCAACAAGAGCGAGATGTCGGTGGGCTACAGCACCCTGTACGGCGACATGGTCGGAGGTTTCGCCCCGCTGCGGGACGTGCTCAAGACGTGGGTCTATCGTCTCGCCGAGTGGAGGAACGCGGGTGGCGACGGCCCCATCCCGCGGCGCACGATCGGCCGGCCACCCACCGCGGAGCTGCGGCCCGACCAGCTCGACACCGACACCCTCCCGCCGTACGAGGTGCTGGACCGGATCCTGGAGGGGTACGTGGAGGAGGACCTGGGGGTGGCAGAGCTCGTCGCCCGGGGCCTCCCCGCGGACCTGTGCCGGCGGGTGGTGCGGATGGTGGAGCGGGCCGAGTACAAGCGGCGGCAGGGGCCGGTGGGGATAAAGACCACGCCGCGCGCCTTCGGCAAGGACCGCCGCATGCCGATCACCAACCGGTATGTCTAGAGCTGCCGCCGCCGTGACCGCCGCCGTGGCGGGCGTGCTGTGCGTGGCGGCCCCCGCCGTCGCGGCGCGGAGCGCCCCCGTCGCGAAGCCGTCGCCGGACGCGC
>JBFLWO010000377.1:0-2955 GCA_040757755.1 Actinomycetota bacterium | reverse complement strand
CCGATGCGGTTCACGGCGGTGACGCTGGCGATGGCGTCGGCTCCGCCGCGCGCCATCTCCCCCTGCTTCGCCCGCCGGTCCATCGCCACGATCGTGCGGGCCAGGCGCGGCTGGTTCGCCGCCATCCACGCGAGGGCCGCGTCGGCGACGGCCATCCCCGGCGGCAGGGCGTCGTCGAGGGCGCGCAGGAACGCCCGGGTCCACGCCTCGATGCGGGTGCGGCGGGCGAGGTGCGGCTGCAGCGCGGGGTCGTCGCGGGCGGCCTCCCCGAACCGGAGGGTCGCCTCGTGGGCGGCGGCGTCCGCGACGCGTGCGAGCTCCCCCTCCACCTCCTCCTCGCCGATGAGGACGGGGAGGTCCGCGGCGAGGGTCCGCACCGCGGGGGCGACCTGGGGCGGCACCGCGGCGGCGAGCGCCTCGGCGGCGAACCTCAGGTGCCCCCGGATGGCGGCGGGGCCGGCGGGCGACAGGTCGTCGGCGCCCTCCGCCTCCTCCGCCAGCAGGTCCCGCAGCCGCGCCGCGTGCCGCTGCATCCAGTCGAGGATGTCGCGTGCCGCGGGACCCGGGGGGCGGGTGCTCTCCTCATACGCGTCGGCCACGCCGCCCCCCTTTCGCCCTGCGGTTACGTCAGGGAGTACTCCGGCCCGCTGCCGCCCTCCGGCGGGGTGAGCCGGCCGCCCTTCGCGGTGATCGCCCCGCACTGCACGCAGTTCGACGCGTTCACCTTCACGGTGACGAGGCCGTTCGCGGACTCCTCGTCGTCGATCTCGTACACCTTCGCGGGGCACATGTTCTCCCACGTGATCGCCATGTCCCGCGGCACCTCCGTGCGGATGCGGATGTGGCTCGGCTGGTCGTCGCGGGTCTTGTTGCCGCTGGCGAACACGCTGGACAGCTTGTCGAAGTAGTACTGGCCGTCCGCCTTCGGCCACTGGCGCGCCGGGCCGACGAACACCGGCTCCTTCGCGTCGGGCTTGAAGTGGACGGTCTTCGGCAGGTGCCCCTTCGAGCCGGTGGCGAGGGTGTGGATCATCCCCCCGTACCAGAAGCTGCGCTGGAAGGCGGGCCGGATGTTGCGCACCCGCCACAGGTCCTTCCAGATCTCGCTGTCGCGGATGCGGGCGTCGTAGCCCCACAGGCCGGTGGTCGTGGTGGCGGTGCCCTTCTTCAGGCTCTCGTAGATCGCCTCCGCGGCGAGCATCCCGGAGCGGATCGCGTAGTTCACGCCCTTCAGGGCGGCCATGTCGACGAAGCCGGCGGAGTCGCCGACGAGCACGGCGCCGGGGACGTGCAGGCGGCTCGGCAGGCCGTAGAAGCCGCCGCCCGGGATGGTCTTCGCGCCCCAGGCGAGGCGGCGGCCGCCCTCGAGGATGCCGCGGATCAGCTTGTGCGACTTGAACTGCTGCAGCAGGTCGTGCGCGGACATGCGGGCGTCGGCGTAGTCGAGGCCGATGACGAAGCCGAGGGACACCTTGTCCTCGCCGATGGGGTACAGCCAGGAGCCGCCGTACTCGCGGTACTTCGCCCACGGGCGCAGCGGCCAGCCGAGGGTGTGGATGACCTTGTCGAGCGGCTTCGCGACCTCCCACACCTCCTTCACCCCGAGCTCCCAGATCTGGGTGGAGTCGCGGTCCAGGTCCCAGTTCTTCCGCACGACCTGGGTGAGGTGGCCGGGGGTGCCCTCCGCGAGCACCGTGACCTTCGCGTGCAGCTCGACGCCGGGCTCGAACGTGCCGAGCTCCTCGCCCTCCCGGCCGCGGCCCTTGTCGCCGGTGAGGACGCCGACGACGCGCTCGTCCTGCACCAGGACCTTCTGCGCGTCGGTCTCGGGGAGCATGTAGGCGCCGAGCTCCTCCGCCTGCTGCGCCATCCACCGGGCGAGGCGGCTGACGGAGACCACCCAGTTGCCGTGGTTCTTCATCTGCGGCGGGGTGGGGGCCCGCATGTGGCCGTTCTTGAACAGCATGTAGACGGCCTCGCCCTTCACGATGCTGTCGACCGGCATCTCCGAGACGGGGGTGTCGGGGAACAGGTCCTTCAGGGGGCCGGGTTTCATGCAGGCGCCGGACAGGAGGTGGGATCCGGGGCCCTTCCCCTTCTCCACCACGGCGATCGGCACCTCGCCGAGCTGCTCGGCGAGCTCGGGGTCGTCGGCCAGGAGCTGCCCCAGCCGCACGGCGCCGGCGAGCCCCGCCGGCCCCGCGCCCACGAACAGGACGCCGACCTCGATGCGCTCGTCCTCGCCCGCGGACGGCATGACGATGTGGTCGGAGTGGCGGAAGGCGGGCGCGTAGTCAGCCGGGAGAATGCTCATGTCCTCGCAGGGTCGGGAACTCTGATTCCGCCGAGTTTATTCACGCCGCCTCGCCGTGTCCCGGTCCGGGACGGCGAGTCCCGCCAGTCGAGACTTCTGTCACGTGGGAAGCGGTGCCGTGGGCGTCACGGGTACCCCGTGCGGTGCGCCGCCGCCGCTGCGACAATGGTGCCCGTGACGTCGGTGGACCACCCGGAGCCGCATCCGGCGCTCGCCGCGATGCCCGTGTCGGCGGCGATGAGCAGCCCGATCCAGGCGTGCGCCCCGGATCTGGAGCTTCCCGCCGTGGCCCGGCTCATGGCGGAGCGCGGCATCCATTGCGTCGCCGTGGTGGAGCGGGCGGAGGCCGGCGGGGACGGGGCGTTCCTCGGGATCCTCTCCGACCTCGACCTGGTGGAGGCCGCCGACACCTCGTTCGACCGGCGCACCGCGGGCCACACGGCGGCGGAGCCGCTCGTGAGCGTCCCGGCGGACGCGCCCCTCGCCCTCGCGGTGCGGGTCATGCGCGAGAACCGGGCGCACCACCTGGTGGTGGTGGAGCGGGGCTCCGGGCATCCCGTCGGGGTGCTCTCCACCCTCGACGTGGCGCGCGCCCTGGCGTCGGCCGCCGGCCGGGCGTGACGGTGGCGGCTCGCGGCCTC
>JBFLWO010000376.1:0-2964 GCA_040757755.1 Actinomycetota bacterium | reverse complement strand
CGGCACGGGCGGCGCGGCGCCGCGCGATGCGTCCCGCCGTCGTCATGCCGTCGCTCCGGTGAGCGCGCCTTCGGGGAGGGCGCCGGCGGAGGCGAGCGCGTCGACGATGCGGCGCTTCGCGGCGGCGAACGCGGGGCCGGCGGTGGAGGCGAGGCCCCGGGGCCGGTCGAGCTCGACCGGCACGACGTCGGCGACGCGCGCGGGGAGCGGCGTGAGGACGACGACCGTGTCGGCGAGCATGAGCGCCTCGTCGAGGTCGTGCGTGACGAGGACGACGGTGGGGCGGTGCTCCGCCCACACGGCCTCGAGGTGGGTGACGAGGTCGGCGCGGGTGAGGGCGTCGAGGGCCCCGAACGGCTCGTCGAGGAGCCATGCGCCGGACCCGGCGAGCAGCGTGCGGGCCAGCGCGGCCCGCTGGCGCATGCCGCCGGACAGGGCGTGCGGGTAGTGGTCCTCGAAACCGGCGAGCCCGTAGCGGCCGAGGGCGTCGCGGGCCAGGGCGTCGGCCCGCCGCCGCGGCACCCCGGCGAGCTCGGCGGCGACGGCGACGTTGCCGGCGACGGTGCGCCACGGCATCAGGGCGTCGCGCTGCGGCATCAGCGTGAGCCGGCCGAGGCGGCGGGCCCCCGGGTCGCCGTCCAGGACGACCCGCCCGGAGTCGGCGTCCTGGAGACCGGCGAGGATCGACAGCAGGGTGCTCTTGCCGCACCCGGAGCGTCCCACGACGGCGGCGACGCGGCCGGCCGGCACGGTGAACGTGACCCCGTCGAGGACGGGCAGGGGGCCGTCGCGTCCCGGCAGGGCGAGGCGGAGGTCGTGGACGTGCACGGTGGGGGCCCTCACGTGCCGTGCTCCCACCCGAGCCGCGGCAGGCGCACCGGGTCGCCGCCGCGCACCACCCGCAGGGCGCCGTCGCCGGCCAGCACCCGGCCGACGGGGTGGAGGGGGACCCCGGCGCGCGTCGCCGCGTCGTGCCCGGCGGCGTCGACCGCGACGAGAAGCTCGTAGTCCTCGCCCCCGGTGGCGGCGAGCTCCTCCGGGTCGAGCCCGACGCCGGCGGCGACGCGCGCGACCCCCGCCGCCAGGGGCACCATGGCGAGGTCCACCTCCACGTCCGCGCGGGACGCCGCCGCCATCCGGCCCGCGTCGATCGCCAGCCCGTCCGAGACGTCGAGCATCGCGTGGGCCCCGAGCACGGCGAGGGCACGGCCCTCGGCGAGCCGCGGCCGGGGGCGCCGGTGCGCCGCGTGGAGGGCGTCGCGCTCCGCCGGGGGCAGGGCGGCGGCGAGGACAGGGTCGCGCAGCAGGGCGAGCCCCGCCGCCGCGGCGCCGAGCGCCCCGGTGACGCACACGAGGTCCCCGGGGCGGGCGCCGTCGCGGCGGACGGGGGCGACGCCGGGCTCCATGCGCCCCACGGCGGTCACGGCCAGCATCACCGCCGACCCGGGGGCGTCGGTGACGTCGCCGCCGGCGATGCTCGCCCCGCACTGCGCGGCCAGCGCCTCCATCCCCGCGTACAGGGCGTCGACGTCGGCGGCGTCGGGGCGCTGCGTGCGGGGCAGCGCGAGGCCGACGAACGCGGCGACCGGCACCGCCCCCATGGCGGCGACGTCCGACAGGTTCACCGCGAGCGCCTTGTGCCCCAGGTCCCGCCACGTCGTGGTGGCGCGCGTGAAGTGGACGCCCTCCACCAGGAGGTCCTGGGTGACGACGAGCGGCGGGTCCCCGTCGAGGACGGCGGCGTCGTCGCCGATCCCCAGGGCGACGCCGGGGCGCCGGGCGACGGACGCGGCGATGCGGGCGATGAGCGCCGTCTCGTTCGTCGCGGTGGTCGGGCCCGTGGTGCCCGTGGCTGCCACATGTCTCCCTTCGCTGGAATTACCCAGGTCAGGTTCGAAGGGTCGAGGCCGGTCCGGGCCTCCTCTCAGCCGCCCCACGGCAGCTCCCCTGAGATGAGCGGACCATAGCAGCAGGCCGGCCGCCCGACGCCCGCCCCGCCGGGGCGGGCCGGGCCCGCCGCTACGCTCCGCGGCAGTGGATTCCCTGCGCCGCTTCTGGGACGCCGTCGAGGCGTTCGTCGACGCCCTCGGCGCCGTCGCCCTCGGCCCGCTCCTCCTCGCCGTCGCGTTCCACGTCGCGAACCTCGTGCTGCGCACGCGCGGCTGGCGGAACATCCTCGGGGCCGCGTACCCGGACGCGGACGTGCGGTGGCCCCCGGTGTTCGGCGCGTACACGGCGGGCGTCGGCGTGAACTCCGTGATCCCGGCGCGTCTCGGCGACGTCGTGAAGCTGCTGCTCGTACACCGGTCGGTGCCGGGGTCCACCTACCCGACCCTCACCGCGAGCCTCCTCGCCGAGACCGTGTTCGACATGGTGATGGGGTCCGCGATCCTCCTGTGGGCCCTCACGTTCGGCATCACGCCCGAGCTGCCGGACCTTCCGAACCTCCCGATCTTCGAGTTCTCGTGGATGGCCCGCCACCCCCTGATCACGGGGGTGGGGGTGATCCTCGCGCTGGCCGCCCTCGGGGTGTGGCTCATCATCGCCCAGCACCGCATCCGCGCCTTCTGGGCCCGGGTGGAGCAGGGCCTGGCGATCCTGCGCACGCCGCGCGTCTACGGCCGCACCGTCGTCACGTATCAGGCCGCCGGCTGGGTGTGCCGCGCCATCACCGCCTACTTCTTCCTCCGCGCCTTCCACATCGACGCGACCCTGCGCAACGCGCTCCTCATCATGGTGGTGCAGGCCGTCGCGACGGTGATGCCGTTCACCCCGGGCGGGGTCGGGCCGAAGCAGGCGCTCCTCGTGGTGGTCCTGGCGGGGCAGGCCGGCGAGGCGGACGTGCTGGCGCTCAGCGTGGGGATGGAGATCGCGATCGTCGCGACGAACGTGGCGGTGGGGGCCGCGTCGCTCGCGGTGCTGTTCCGCGGCTCCGGCGGCATCCGCGGGGCGATCGCGGAGGCC
>JBFLWO010000375.1:0-2964 GCA_040757755.1 Actinomycetota bacterium | reverse complement strand
GGTTCCGCCCGGTCCGCGTGGCGGTCGAGTTCCGGCATCGCTCCTGGGTGGCGGAGGGGGAGAGGGAGCGCGCGCTCGGCCTCCTCGCCGAGCACGACGCCGCCTTCGTGGCCGTCGACGCGCCCCGCATCGACGTCGCGAGCGCGATGCCCCCGGTCGTCGAGGTCACGACGCCCGCGCTCGCCTACCTCCGCCTGCACGGGCGCAACCCGGCCACCTGGACGACGGGCCGGACCGTCGCCGAGAGGTACGACTACGCCTACTCGGAGGCCGAGATGCAGGAGTGGATCGACCCCGTGCTCGACATGGCCGAGCGCGCCCGGGAGGTCGCGGTCGTCTTCAACAACAACTCCCACGATTACCCGCTGCGCAACGCCGCGACGTTCCGGGACTTGATTTCCCTGCAAAAAGGCTAGTCGGAAGTTACCCCTGAGGGCAGACGCGAAGTCGCCCTGAGCAGGGGCGGTCTCCTGCGGTGCCAGGCAGCTCGTGGCTACGCGAGGCGGGCGGGGATGGTGGCGCCGAGAAGCTCGAAGGCCCGCGCCTGAAGTGGGCTGGGGGTGGCGAGCACCTCGACCTCGGCCGCCCCCGGAAGGCGCAGGGTGTTGCGGGTGAGGGTGGCCAGGATGTCGAGCACCTCGCGGAAGCCGTGCGCGATCTGGCCGTCTTGGGTGCGCCCGCGACGGGCCTTGCGGGTGGCCGCGGGCGAGCGTTCTGCCTTGGCCACCGGGTCCTTTCGCGTCGGGCGCGCCTCGTCGGTGAAGGTGATCGGCGCCCAGGCGCGCCGAAGGTGCCAGGTGAGGTAGTAGGCCAGCATGCAGATGAGAAGGTGGGCCCTGACGCGATCTTCCAGGCGATGGTGGATCGGGCGCACCTCGAGGTCGACGCTTTTCAGGCTCCGAAAGGCGCGCTCGACGTGGGAGAGGTCCTTGTAGGCCCGCACAAGATCCGCTGCGTCGAGCTCGTCCTCGGCCACGGAGCTTCTGACCACGTAGATCCCGTCAAGCGCCTCCTCGGCGGCGAGCGCGTCGTCCTTGCGGGCGTAGCTGAAGCGTCCCGGGGCGATGTCGAGGACGAAGCGCTTGGCCATCTTGTGCCGGTGAAGGACGCGCCCCGCCCGCAGGCCGATCTTTCCCGGATCCTTGAGGCGGCCCGCGGCGACCTGGGCGGCCACCCGGGCTAAGTCCTTCTCGGTGGCGGCAAGAAGCTCGCCGCGCTTGCGGGCGCGCTCGGCCAGAAGCGAGGGGTTGCGGCACACGACCAGACGCTCGCCCGGATAGTCCGGGTGGGTGATCTCGGCCAGGCCCCTCTCGTCGAAGAGCGACATCTGGATGGCGCCCTCTGCCACCAAGGCGGCGATCTGGGGCGCGCGAAGCGTCGTGATCCAGCCGACCCCCGCCTGGGCCGTGAGGGCGTCGATGCGCGCCTGGGTGATCATGCCCCGGTCGCCCACCACCACCACGCGCGAGAGCCCGAACTGCTCGCGCACCGCTCGTACCGCCTCGGCCAGGGTGGCGGGGTCGCCGGCGTTTCCCGGGTGGGCCCGCACCGCCACGGGGCGCCCCCCGGCGTCGCACACCAGCCCGTAGACCACCTGGAGCTTGCCGCGCTTTGCATCGCGCGAGTAGCCGCGGGCGCCCAAAGGACAGGTGCGCCCCTCGAGGTAGGAGCCCGACACGTCGTAGTAGACGAGCCCCCCCTCGGCGAGGTGGCGCGCGGCGAGCCGCTTTTCGATGTCGCCCTGGCACGCCAAGAGCCAGTCCATGGCGGCGTAGCAGTCGTCGGCATCTGCCCTCTCGAGGCCGCAATCGACC
Organism: Actinomycetota bacterium; assembly: GCA_040757755.1. GTDB lineage: Bacteria > Actinomycetota > Thermoleophilia > Miltoncostaeales > Miltoncostaeaceae > JBFLWO01. The sequence continues at coordinate 1,150 of JBFLWO010000375.1, read as the reverse complement.
CCCAGGGTGGTGTGGCGCCACCAGCGGCAGGTGGCCGCCTTGGAGCCCGGGCGAACGACGCGGGCCACGATGAGCGCGAGGGCCAGGTCGCGCTCGCGGCAGGCGGGGCCCAGGATCTCGGGAAGGCCACGCCGCCGCGCCCCGCTCATGACCGCGGCGACGTGCCCGTGGGGAAGCGAGCGTGCCACCTCGACCGCGCCGAGCGTCGTGCCCCCACCGCCCGGCACGTCGGCGACCGGCTCCCCCCGCAGCGCACGGCGCACAAGGTCGATCACCTCGGCAGGCAGATGCGACAGGTTTCCCAGGGTGCGGTGGCGCACCTTGCCACCCTCCCGGAAGCTTTGGCGCAGCAGGTACGAGACGTACTCGCGCTCGCCGTGACGCCGCCGGATCGTGGCTACGTGCATCGCGCCCGCCTGCCGCCGCTCCACCATGGGCATAGGTGCAGACTACCGGACTCGCGCCCCGCCCGCAAGCACTATTCTTGGCTACACGATATCGCCTTCCACAACAAGCCAAAGGCCCTGACATGCAGGGGCTTTGGCCCGACCCGGCTACCTCACCCCGGGGTAACTTCCGTCTAGGGGCTGTGGGCAGGTCGCGCGGGGTGTGCGCGGGCTGTCCACGGCCCGGCATGTCCACAGGCCCTGTCGCGCGCGCGAGGGCGCTTGCCGGCGCGGGCGCCGGCGCGAGAGGGTGCGGGGCAAGCGAAAACGAGTGCGGGCCCCGTATCCCCGAACGAGATCGCCGGGGCCCGCAGTGCTGACGAGCAGCGTGCTGATCGTAGGGGTCCTGCCCGGCGAGGTCGAGTCCATGCTCGCCGCCGGCCTGGGTCTCGGGCTGCCGGCCGGGGCGCGCTGCCCTGACTGCGACGGGCTTGTGCGTGGGCGCTGGCGCGGCTACCGGCGGCTTGTGCGCCTGGACGCCGGCCGGGTGGTCGCGTTGCGGATCGCCCGCACCCGCTGCCAGGCGTGTCGGCGCACCCACGCGCTGTTGCCGAGCTTCGTCGTGCCCGGGCGCCTGGACGGCGCCCGGAGCCTGTTCGCCGCGCTGCTGGCCGGCGCGCGCGGTGTCGGCCAGCGCCGGATCGCGGCGCGCCTGGGCTTGCCGGAGACGACCGTGCGCGGGTGGTGTCGGCGCCTTCGCGACG
>JBFLWO010000374.1:0-2970 GCA_040757755.1 Actinomycetota bacterium | reverse complement strand
CCGCGCTGCGTCTTCAGCTCCGCGGCGACCAAGCGGTCGCCGCGGGCGAGGATCAGGTCCGGGAAGCCCGCGGCCGAGTGGCGCGAGTCGAAGGTGTGGTAGACGAGCCACCCGCGCAGGCGGGCGAGGTCGACCACCTGGTCCTGGAACGCGGCCTCCGACAGCGCGAGCCTCCCCGCCGCCATCACCGGCCCTCCTCGAGGAGCGGCGGCGCGGTCGCGGCGGCGATCATCGCCGCCCGGTCCCCCGTCACGAACGCCCGGCGCCAATGCCGGGCGCACCGTGACCGCCAATCCGTCCGGCACGCCATCCCCGAGAGGCCCCGCACCCACCACGTCTGCGCCGGGTAGACGCCGGGGCGCTCGAGCACGTAGGTCACGTCGTCCAGGCCGAACCGCGTGAACCACGCGGGGGCGAGGTCACGTGCGAGGGCCTCCGCCGCACCCTCCTCCACCGCGAGGTCCGCCGGCGTCGGGAACGCGTGGACCTGGTGCGAGGCGACGTGCGCGAGCTCGTGGATGAGGAGGGCGGGGTCCGTCGCGAGGTCGATGGTGGGCGCTGCGTACACGGCGGAGGCTGTCGCGCACGCCTCTACCGGCCGGTGGCACACCACGGTCGGGTCCCCTGGCGTGACGGGGACCGCGGGGGTCGGCACCCCGAGTCCCGTCATCCACGCGGCGGTCGCGGCGGCGAGCGCGGTGACGCTCACGCCGGCCATTCCCTGACGCGGAGGTCCTCGGGCCACTCCTCGGGGTCGCGGCCCGCCCGGTGGACCAGCCCGCCGTTGTAGCCAGAGCCGATGGCGGGGTTGTGCGGGTCGTGGTGGATCGTCGGCCGGGCCCCGAGCTGCTTCACGAAGCACGGGATGCCTGCGGCCCGGCACTGCGCGATCGTCTGCCGCGCCCACGCGAGATCGAACGGCCGGGCCTGCGGGCCTGATTCGCCGCCGACGATGATCCAGTCGAGCGCGGCGTGGGCGGCGCCCCAGTCGCACGCCGCGTGATCGGGGAGGCGCTTACCAGCCCCGCACGATCCGCAGGTGAGGTAGTCGGAGAAGTCGACGGGCCCGAGCGCCGGCTCGTAGGAGATGAACCGCAGGGCGGCGGGCGTGTCGAGGAGGAGCGGGATGCGCTCGTCGGCGGTCGCCTGGTCCTCGACGGACACGCCGAGATAGACGTTCGGGAGCGCGGGAAGCGCCTCGCGCTGCGCGGGCGTGCACAGGTAGTTCTCGGGCGGTCCGCCATCAGGGAGCCCGAGCTCGCGGACCCACTGCACCGCGGCGTCGTGCGCGGTCACGACCCACCCATTGGTGTCGGTGAGCAGTGCCCGCGCGCGGGTCGGCCGCTTGGTCAGCACCTGGAAGGTGTGCTGCGGGGCGCATGCCATCACGCCCCACACCTCCGCGATGAAGTCGGCGGGCACGTCCTCGTGGAAGAGGTCGCTCATCGAGTTCACGAACACCCGGCGGGGCCGCCGCCACCTGAGGGGCCGGTCGAGGCGCTCGGGGTGCGTCAGGACGTCGGTGAAACGGCGCAGGCGGGCGCCACTCCCGCCGCAGTCGGGGCAGTCCTTCCAGGGCGCGGGGCGGTCTTCGTCGGCCCCCTCGTCAAGGAGCCATCCGCCCTCGCCGTCGCACCGCTCGCACGGGACCGTCCGCCCGGAGCAGGCGCGCGGGAACACCCGCTCCGCGTAGCAGTGCTTGCACCCCGCGGACACCTTCCGGCACCCGGTGACCGGGTTCCACGTCGCGTCCGTCCACTCGATCGAGGTCACCGCTCCTCCCGCCTCTCGGCAGCGCGGAAGGCCGCGCCGCGGAGGACCGCGAGCTCGGCGAGGCACGCGCGGATGTCGCTGAGCTCGGCTCCGGTCAGCGGCCGGGCGCTGGGCACGAGGAAGTCGTCGGCGTCGAGGGAGGAGGAGACGCGGGCGTACAGCTCGCTGAAGCGGTCGCGCGCCAGGGGACGTTGAGAGACCCGGCGGAGTGCCGCGGTGGCGATCGCGGCGTCGACCGCGGCGGCGCCCATGCCGGTGACGGGGAGCTCCGCGGTGAACCGCATCCGCCGCGCCACCTCCACGCACACGTGGCACGGCTGGGTGATCGTGGAGATGCCGCCGCCGACGCTGAACCCGAAGTGGAACCGGTCGATGCCGCAGAGCGTCGGGCCGGGCGTCCCCCGCGTCGTGCGGCGGACGAGGTGCACGAGCCGGTCGACGCCCTGCGTGAACCGGTCGCAGCCTGACAGCTGCAGCGTCTCGAGCCCGACGACCGGCGGCGACACAAAGGTCGCCTCGATGTCCGGGCGGAAGAGCTCGCGGAGCTGGTCGGCGACGTGCTGGGGGAGCTTCATCGGCCCCTCCACGCGGCGGCGGTCTGCCACCATCGGCGGTGGTTCGCGGCGGCCAGGTCGCGGCGCGGGGGGTGCTGGTGGCACCGGTCCGCCCCGCCCCCGCCGGGGAACATCCGGGGAACATCCGACTGTAGGACGGCCTCGCCGGTGGTCGGGCCGGCGGAGGCCGCACCACCCGAATCCCGGCTACTGATGCCGATCCCGGCCGCGGCGCCACTACCCGTCTCGCGCGAAACTCCAGATCGACAAGCTGGGGGTCACTGGTTCGAGCCCAGTACCGCCCATACCCCGGTTTCGGCATCGCGACGCCGAGGCCGGGAGGCTCCGCGGGAACGTCGCGACCGCGCCGGGAGATCACCCGCCGTGAGCGGCGTCCGCCGCGTTCCACCGGCCGGCACAGGTGCGGGTGTACACCGCCACGCCGGGTGTAGCCGGTAGGGTTACCCCCGTCGGATGGCCTCGCCGGGAGGGGCGGACTGGTGGGCTCCGGACTCGCTGAGCGGGTGCTCCCACGTCCCCGGGGAACCGGGGGCCGCCCGTGCGGGCGTCGACGGCGGAGCGGGCGGTGACCGCCCCGGCCGGCGCGACGACCGCCGCGCGCCCCGGGCGCGTGCGCCGCCTG
>JBFLWO010000373.1:0-2977 GCA_040757755.1 Actinomycetota bacterium | reverse complement strand
CCCCCGGGCCAGCGGCAGCCCCGCGGCGCTCGCCCGCTCCAGAAGCCCGGGCCGCCCCGTCGCCGCGTCCGCCACCTGCGGCGAGAGCCGCGGCAGCCGCGCCGCCCGCAGGAACGCCTCGCGGTCGGCGGCGTCGAGGCGCCCCAGGGCACGGCGCACGAGGTCGCCGAGGGCGTCGCCGGCGTCGCCGCGCAGCGCGTCCGCGGTGTCGTCGCCGCGCGCCGACGCGAGCGCCCCGAGGACGAGCGCGGCGACCCACCCGCCCGTCGTGCGCAGCAGGGCGTCCGCGGGACCGTCGCCCCCCAGCACCGCCCGGCACAGCGCGACGGCCTCCTCCCGCGTGAAGGCGAGGTCGGACGAGTCGAGGCGAAGCACCTCCGGCACGTCGGCCGCGGCGTCCGCCGTGTCCGGCAGGCGCCGCCCCAGCAGCCAGACGCGATGCGGGAACCCCACCGCCCGGACGAGGCGGCGGACGAGCCCGCCCGCCGGGCCGTCCGCGTGGTGCACGTCGTCGAGCACGATCACCACCGGGTCGGAGCGCGCCGCCAGCGCGTCCGCCAGCGCCTCGACGGCCTCCTCCGGGTCGTCGCGGAACTCGCCGAGCGGCGCCGCGAGGTCGCTCAGGCCGGCGCGGCGCAGGGCACGCCCCACCCGGACGGCGAGCATCCCGGGGTCGGTGTCGGGCGGCTCCAGCGCCACCGTGGCGAACCCCACGCCGAGCTCCGCTCCCGCCTCCAGCGCCAGGGTGGTCTTCCCGTAGCCGGCCCCGGCCTCGACCACGACGAGGCGCGCCGGGGCGAGCCGGGCGACGAGCCGGGGGCGCGGCACGTGATGCGGGGGAAGGCGGAACGACACGACGGGGACGTCGCCCGCGCAGGCGGCGTGTGCCGGGACTGAAGCGCCTCCGGGCCCCGGGGACAACTGGCCGTTCGGTCAGTTCGGCCCCGCCGGCGTCAGCGGGCGGCGCGCACCCCCTGCGCGTGGCGACCGCGGCCGTCCCCGGGATCCGGCGCGGGCAGCGGGCAGATCGCCGCGATGTGGGCCTCGTCGAGGGCGACGAGCTGCTTCAGGTCCTCCGACCGCTCGGGCCGCAGCGACGGCAGCGGCACCTCGATCGGGGCGGGGCTGCGGGCGAACGCCTCCTCGCACGCCGAGAACCACCGCCGCAGGCCGTGCGCGTCGACGATGCCGCGGACGTTCGCCCCCGACAGCTCCGCGTCGGTGGTCACCTCGCCGGCGGCGTCCGAAAGGAGGAGCAGGCTCACGACGACGTCCACCACCTCCCCGTCGGCGCCGCGCGCCACCCGCAGGAGCGCCATCCGCCCCGGGGAGCCGCGCAGCCCCACGCGCAGCAGGGCCTCGGCGCTGCGCATCAGCGCCATCAGGGCGGACGGGCCCCGCACCCACAGCATCAGCCCCCCGTCCGCCGTCGGCAGGATCCGGGCCACCCGGTAGTCGTTGCTGACGGGGCTCGTGCCGGCGACCATGCCCGCCTCGCGGTCCCTCATGCACGCCGTCATCCGCCGGCCGATCGCCGTGCCCGCCAGCTCCGGGAACGCCGCCCACACGTCCCGGTTCAGGAAGCTGGAGCGCGGTCGCGACAGCAGCATCTCCGCCGCCGGGTTCGCGTACACCACCTCCCACGAGCCGCTCACGATCAGGACGGCGTCGGATGCGGACGACAGGACGTCCGCGTCGTCCAGCGGGCTGTGGGAGCCGCCGTGCCGGCAGTACCGGCAGGCGAGCAGGGCCGCCATGTCCCCCGCGGCCGTGCCCTCCGGGATCTCGACGAGGGGCTGCTCCCCCTTGTCCGGCAGCGTCAGGCCGATGCTGCGCAGGTAGCGCATCGTGCTGGCGCGGCTCGGGTGGCCGAGCTGCACCTGCAGGGCCGGGAGCCCCCACCCCTGCCGCACGAGCTCCGCCACGACGGAGCGCCGCAGGACCTCGGGGCCGAGCGGGCCCGGCAGGCCGGCGCGCTCCGCCAGCCGCGTGATGAGCTGCCGCACGTACACGTCCGACAGGCGCCCGCCGCGGATCGTGACGAACAGCGGACCGCCGGGGGGAAGGTCGAGCTCGCGCCGCTCCCGCATCCAGTGGCGCAACGCGTCCAGGGCGGCGGGCTCGATGATGAGCACCTCCCGCGTCTGGGACGCGGACGGCATCTCGATCACCCCGTGGGCGAGGTTCACGTCACCCTCCGCCAGGGCGAGCACCTCCCCCAACCGCAGGCCGGTCGCGCACAGCAGGCCCACGATCGCCCGGTTGCGGATCGCGACCGACGACGACCCGCCCTGCGCCCCGATCAGCCGGAGCATCCCGGCGGCGTCGAGGAACGTGCCGGACTCGTCCGCCGGCCCGCGACGGAACTCGGAGAGGTCCGTCACCGCGCGCCCTCCCGCCGACCCCCGTCGGCGGCCGTGGACCACCACGGTCGCATCGTGCCGCACCCCCTTCTCTCGACGGTCCGGTCCGGCACGATCACGTTAGAAGAAAATGCATGTTTCCACCCTGTGACGGACGTCCGGGAAGTGGGCTGCAGAGGACCCCTCCGGCCATGGATCCGAGCGCCGATCACGATTGCGGGGGAGTGCACGGCCACGCAGGGCGCGCACCTGGCGGATCGGCCGCGCGGCGTGGGCGGCGGCGGCACGCGGCCCCCGCCCGGACCAGGTCGATGCGTGATGGAGATCTGTGCGCTCACGCTCGGCGCGTCACCGACGCCCTTCCCGAACCGGCTGTGGATGCCGTCCTCGGCGCGGGCCCGGCCGGCCTTGAGGGGCGGGGCCACGCCGGCGCGGGTGGCGGCGCGCGGCACCCCCGCACCCGCAGGGGGCATCACCGCGGTGCACGCGCGTGGACGGCGCGACACGATCAGGAGGCGCGCCGCCCGGCCGCCTCGTCGGCACGGGGGGCGGCGGCGGGGCCGGGCGCGGGGGCCGCGCCCTCCAGGGCCCCGACCTGGTGCAGGCGCAGGAGC